>CAZULK010000015.1:0-1521 GCA_964621225.1 uncultured Melioribacteraceae bacterium
GTTTTTATATCGTCTACCGAACGGGTCAATCTTTTTTCGTTTTTCCTTATTACCGAAACAACCAAGGCATCGAATTGATCGAAGGGAATTTGTTTTAATATTCTTGCGGGAATTTTCAATTCGCCGTCATCTTTGGTTGTAAGCTTAATTAACGGTAATCTTTCATGTCTGCCGTGTTTTATCCCGCCTAAAATTATATCAATTTTATTCTCCGGATTGGCGTTCAACCAGTTAAGAGTTACAACCAAATTCTTATCTTTTTTATTTCCGGAAACCGAAAATTGCGGGTCCAATTTAGATGGTACAAGAATGGAAACTTGGAATACATTATCTTGATTCGCAGGTTTTATTTTTATGTTCAATGGTTCGTCAAAGTCGGCTATGGGTGGTCTTTGTCCATGACCCATTCCCATGCCCATCATGTTTCTTCTCAAATAGTGCATCGGACCTAAGGAGGTATCTCTTTGCATACCATGATCAAAAAATCCTACCATCAGAGGTCGTATGTCGGTTTTATTATTATTGAAAAAGACATCGCCGACCAATCTGGAATGGTATCCAAGCAGATGGTTTTGAGGAGAATAAACAGGTTTTGTCTTGTCGAAAAAGACGGCAACTGCTGCGTCTTGATTCCGATCCATACTGCGGTGGTCGTCTATTACTTTATTGAAGAAAAGTACGTTAAAATATTCTTTCGGAACGGTGGTTATTATTCCGGTAGAGTCATATCCGTTGGAATAATTTATATCTCCCGGATTGGGGGAGAGAACTTCCACGGTAAAATCTTCCTGGTCGGCAACAGGTGTATCAACCACCAACTCCGTAGGTAAGGGCTTGCCGCAACTGAATAGCATCAGCGCGGCAGCAATTAAAAGGGTGATATTAATATTTATACTTTTCATCTTTATTAAAATATAAAAAATAAAAAAAAGATGTCTGCCGGAGCAGACATCAACAGTCAATTAATTTACTTTATAAGGGATGCCCCATGTGTTTTCTTCTACCGGAGCAGAATCGTCGAATGCAACCTGTTTTGGAACTGCGTTGATTATAGCGTGTTTCCAACCGTGAGACTGACGGGTTTGCCATGTTTGTTCATAAATTTTTGTATAGCTTGTTCCGTCGAATGTTTCGGAGATCAATTCAAATTTCTTTTTAGCTCTGTGATGTTCGCCGCCTCTTATTGCGCCGTATGTTAAAGATACGAAATCTGTATCTGCGTAAGCGCTCTGTAATTCAACTCTTACTGTCACTTCCTGATTCCAATTCAGTGAAGGAAGCATGTGCATAAATCCATGATGACCACCCGGTTCGCGGGTAATATAGTAATCATTAGGCGAACTAATGGAAAGTGTGTCTCCGCTGGGTAAAAATACTGTGACTTTTTGAATGGTGATATTATCCGTTAATGTTCCGCCTTCGGGTAAAGACATTGCAACAATTCTCCATCCGTTTGCCATCAAGTCGTTATTACCCATTCCCTGGCCGCCAAAGCCTTCTGTTCCGCCGCCGTGCATTCCG
>CAZULK010000015.1:1621-32018 GCA_964621225.1 uncultured Melioribacteraceae bacterium
CCTTGACCGCCACCATTACCGTTACCTCTTCCGTGCATACCGCCGGTATTATCTCCATTGCCCATTCCACCGCCTTGAGGTCCGCCATTTCCGTCGAAATTCATTGGGGAATTCATTTTTGCAAAAACTACATTTCTTGTCATTGTAGTAGAAAAATCTTTCGTAATTACAGTGTCTACAGCAGAAGAATCTCTAACTGTGAATGGATCGTAAGATGCTGCAATTATTAAAGTTCCTTCGAATTTACGGGTAATAACACCATAAGCCGTATCTCCGTCGAATTGCACATCAAGTGTTCTTGAGATGCTGTTCATTTTCTGACCTATGCGAACGGGATAAATTAGATTATTTGTTTTACCCAAAAAATCCATTGCATTTTGTTCATTGTAATTAGGCTCGAAGGATTGGATTGCGTCATCTTCATCTATTAATTTAAGTAATGCCTCTTTGTCCGAAAGTGTTACCTCACTCGTCACCGGTAAATTGTCTTTTGAACATGCAGCAAAAAGTAAAATTCCTGCAAACAAGAGAGCCATCATTCTTGCGATTTCATTAATGCGTTTCATTTTTCCTCCAAATTAGATTTTTGTTGAACTTGTTTGTTTGGAGTTTTGCATATACTGTGCCAAAATCCCATCGAATTTGTAACGCATTGTTTTACAATGAGTTAACAGAAATGGCCGGTCGCTTTAAATGCATGGAAATGCGTTTGAAATGCCTGGAAAATTACTTTCAGGTATTTGTCTCCAAGAAATGTTTAATAATTTCATCCAGATATGTGTGGTATCTTCTGGGGAGGTTTTTATATTTTGAATTTAATTTAGACTTCACATTTTCCAAATTTTCACCGGAAAACTTTTTAACGTCTTTCTCTATGTTCTGCAGATATTTACTTGTCTTGCTCTTCAATTTCGAATTTATTTCCTCATCGTCCGAGGAAGAGAGTTGCTTAACTGCATTTATTTCGTCGAAATTATTTTCAACAAAAAATTTGAAAAACATGCCTCTCAAGTTTTCCGAAACCAAAGTTCTGCTTACACCGCCCAATTCCTGAGCAGTTTCGTTTATGGATGAATGGGAGAATGATTTTTTTCTCAAGGAATCCAGAATGATTTCTTCTATCGAATCCTTTACTCCTCTTCTTAGTTCTTCCGGTAAATCTCCTAAATAAATGATGTCCCGCTTTTCACTGTCTGCAAAAATTGCTGCGCGTTTTATCACCGATTCCAACTGGCGCACATTTCCTTTCCATTCGGCTTTTTCCAATTGAGCGGCAACGCCTTTCGAAAGTTCCAATTTTGGTGAATGGGATTTTAGGAAATGTTTTGCAAGGGGAATAATATCTTCTTTCCTCTCCCTCAACGGTGGAAGTTGAATGTTAATTACATTCAATCTATAGAATAAATCTTCTCTGAATTCACCCGATTTAACTGCTTCTTCCAAATTCTTGTTTGTTGCCGCTATAATTCTTGCGTTGGTGAATGAAACCTCGGAGGAACCGACCCTGTGATATTCTCCGTTTTGCAACACTCTCAATAACTTCGATTGAAAAGAGGGACTTATTTCACCTATCTCGTCCAAGAAAATTGTTCCGTCTTTTGCTGCTTCGAACAAGCCTGCTTTATCCTCTATTGCATTAGTGAATGCACCTTTTACGTGTCCGAACAATTCGCTTTCCAACAAAGATTCTGTTAATGCTGCGCAATTAACAGCCAAAAAGTTTTTCCCTTTTCTTCTGCTCAAATTGTGTAAGGCTCTTGCCACCAATTCTTTTCCGGCTCCGCTTTCGCCCATAATAAGAACAGTGGTTTCGGTATCGGCTACTTTTTTAATTAGATTAACCACCTTTTCCATTGCCGGACCGGAATAAATTATCCCTTCAAAATTTTTAATCTCACCATCGGGAATAATTACTGGTTCTTCAGCAGATTCCCTCGATTTTAATTCCTCGATTTCGGATTTGAGTTTTTCTATCTCTGTTTTCAGTTCCGCTTCATTTTCTTTTTCTGAATTTTCCATTTGAGCCTGTAAGGATTTCAGCTTATCTTCTTTTAATTTTAATTGTGATTTCAGTATTTCGCTTTCTTTTACTATGCTTTCCAAACTACGTCGGGAGCTGAAATATTCCAGAGACTTGGAGACCAATTCAACCGAAAAATACCCGAGCAGCAAGAAGGCAAAGTTCATCGAATAATCCAACGCTGCGTAGCATGCGGAATAGATAATAAAGAGAAGAAGAAAAGATATCCATAGTTTCTTTTCCCTCTCGCCCCAAATAAGAGTAAACATGATCAATAATACCAGAAAAGCGGAAGCCCAATGGAAATCCGTTCTTAAAAAGTTGTTATGTGTCAAATTGCTTAAAGCAAATGCATGAATTCCAATCCCCGGCAGTTTGGCCGTGGGAGTAATATTTATATACTTAGCCAAAGTTTCGGCCGTAACTCCCACCAGAAGAATTTTATTATTCAAACTGAATTCAAAATTATCTTTCGTTAAGAAATTTATGAGTGAAATTCGCCTGAAATTTTCGAACTTGAATTTCGGGTTGATATAAATTTCCCTTTCCATCGGTTGTTCATTAGAAACAAAGGAATAGAGTTGTGCCGAAAAAGCTTTTTCATCGGAAATTTTCAGTGGAATTTTAACATCATGCTCGTCATTATAATTAAGGTGACCGGTAAGGATTTTTTTATCTTTCATTTTGGGGGAAGGATAAAGTACCGACACTTCATTTCTGTCATTTTTTTGAATGACGGATCCGAATACAACATTGTTTTTCTTTTTTGCTTCTGTAATTAAAAGATCGGTGTAAATTTCTTGACTTGATAATTCCGGGGAAAGAAATACTTCCAGACCGATTGCGGAAACACCAAGCCGGTTTGCTTTATTCACTAATAGTGCATAGTAATTCCTTTTTAACGGCCATCCCAATTTGTTGATGTCGTTATCGGTTATTTCAACTATCACTATATTGCTGTCTCCATTGGAGGACATGAATTTATTTAAATAAGCCCGCACTCCTGCATTTACACCGGTCTCAAATCCTTTAAAAGAAATAATAACCAATAGAGCTATGATGAGGGCTGAAGCTAAAATATACTTTTTATTTTGAAATATTTTTTGTCCGAAATCCATAATTGAATAAATTGATAGCAATGAATTATACAATTTAATAAATTATAAATTAAGGGTGAAAAGATGATAATGAATATTAAAGGTATAAATGTTGAATTGGCAGGGGACAAATCAAAAAGACAAATAATTTTTATCCATGGTTTCCCTTTCGATATGAGTATGTGGCAAAATCAATTTGATAAATTATCCGAAAACTATTGCTGCATTCGATACGACGTAAGAGGCTTGGGCAGCTCGTTTGTTGGAGACGGACAATACACAATGGAAGCTTATGTGAGTGACTTATTCATGATAATGGAAGAACTTAATTTAGATAAACCGGTGGTTTGCGGACTTTCGATGGGTGGATACATAGCACTGAGGGCATTGGAAAGGGATGAAAGCAAGTTTTCCGGTGCAATTTTAATGGATACAAAACCCCAAGCTGACGATGATGCCGGAAAGCTTAAAAGAGCAGAAGCAATAAATAAAATTAACGTGGAAGGATTGGATAAATTTGTAGAAGAATTCGTCCCCAATACTTTTGCTCCGGAAACAATTAAAGAGAATGAGGAATTGTACAATTCGGTAATTCAAAAGGCAAAACAGCATGATCCAACAGGAGTGAAAGGAGCTTTGCTGGCAATGGTAAGCAGAACTTCCACCACAGGTTATTTGGAAAGATGTAAATTGCCGGTGCTATCGATTGTCGGTAATCTGGATAAATTAACTCCTCCACAAGTGATGAGGGAATTCACCCAACAAATTAAGAATTCCGATTTTGCCATTGCTCCAAGGTGCGGGCATTTGCCTCCGTTGGAAAATCCCGGATTTGTCAATGATATGATTGAAGGGTTTTTGAAAAAAATTAATTAGTGTTAATGAGTAATTTTACAGAATGTTAAGTAATGAGTTAATTTTATAATTTCCAGTACCTATTCATAAAAGCAGATAAACTTTTTAATGCTAAAACATTCTGATATTGATCTCGCGGGAAAGTTTACTGCCGAACCATTTATGAAAACATGAAAATTTTCCTCAATTTACCCGATAATCATTTTGATTAAATTTTTAATAGGTTTATTTTTGAGGACGTTTAGTTTAGAATATAAAACAAAAGGTTTAATATTGTTAAACTCAGTTACACTTACCACAAAATCTAATCAACTAATCACACCAAAACTATATCTAGGAGGATTTTAATGGGCTGGCTTTCGGAAAGTCTCAATTCTTCTATCGGTAAAAAATTTGTTATGGCAATTACCGGTGTGGCGCTTATTCTTTTCCTTATAATTCACCTTGCAGGTAACCTTACTTTGTACGGGGGAGAAGAAGCGTTCAATTCTTATGTTTCCACATTGGACGTAGTAAAACCGGTAATAAGAGTGATAGAAGTAATATTACTAGCAGTATTTGTTGGTCATATCCTAAACGGAATAAGATTGACCATACAAAACTTGGGCGCTCGCCCTCAGAAATATGCGGTAAACGGTTCTAAAACCAATACGACTATTTATTCCAGAACAATGATAATTACCGGTAGCATTGTATTCATCTTTTTAGTAATGCATTTGTCTACCATCTGGGCTGCATTTAATCTTTCCGGCTCGGAAGTTGAACATGAATATTACAAAATAGTTGTAGATTGGTTTCAAAATCCGGTTTATGCATTAGCGTATGTTATCTCCGTTCTTTTGTTGGGATTCCATCTCAATCACGGATTCCAAAGCGCTTTTCAAACCTTTGGTTGGAATCACAACAAATATTTTCCGTTTATAAAGAAATTAGGAACGGTTTATTCACTGATTATGGCAATAGGTTTTGCCTCAATCCCGATCTATTTTTTATTTTTCTATGGAGGTAACTAATGGCAGTATTAGATTCAAAAATTCCGGAAGGACCTTTAGCGGAAAAATGGTCTAATTATAAATTCAAGGCTAAATTAGTTAATCCCGCCAATAAGAGAAAATATAATTTAATTGTTGTTGGAACCGGTTTAGCCGGAGCTTCCGCAGCGGCTACTCTGGGAGAATTGGGTTACAATGTTATGGCGTTCTCTTATCACGATTCTGCACGCCGCGCTCACTCAATTGCTGCGCAAGGCGGTATTAACGCGGCTAAGAATTATCAGAACGACGGTGACTCGGTTTTCCGTTTATTCTACGATACCATTAAAGGCGGTGACTTCCGCAGCCGCGAAGCCAATGTTTACCGTTTGGCAGAAGTAAGTAATAATATTATCGATCAATGCGTTGCACAAGGTGTTCCTTTTGCAAGAGAATATGGCGGACTGTTGGATAACCGTTCATTCGGCGGTGCACAAGTATCCAGAACTTTTTATGCCCGCGGTCAAACCGGTCAGCAGCTCCTTTTGGGTGCTTACGGTGCTTTGAACCGTCAGATAAATGCCGGCAAAGTTAAAATGTACACCCGTAGGGAAATGGTTGAACTTGTTGTAATCGACGGACAAGCAAGAGGAATAGTTGCACGTAACTTAGTTACCGGTGAATTGGAAACTTACGCTGCGGATGCGGTAATTCTTGCAACCGGAGGGTATGCAAACGTATTCTTTCTTTCAACAAATGCAATGAATTCGAATGCAACTGCATCCTGGAGAGCTCATAAAAAAGGTGCTTTCTTTGCAAATCCATGCTACACTCAAATTCACCCGACATGCTTACCCGTACACGGCGAATTGCAATCCAAACTTACTTTGATGAGCGAAAGCTTGAGAAACGACGGTCGTGTTTGGGTTCCTCTCAAAAAAGGTGATAACAGACATCCAAATGATATTCCCGAAGAAGAAAGGGATTATTATTTGGAAAGAAAATATCCTTCTTTCGGAAACTTGGTCCCGAGGGATATTGCAAGCCGTAATGCTAAAGAAGTATGCGACGAAGGAAGAGGTGTTGGCGGTGGAGAAGCCGTTTACCTCGATTTTGCCGATGCAATTAAACGTCTCGGTAAAAAAGCCATCGAAGAAAAATACGGAAACCTCTTCGATATGTATCAATTGATTACCGATGAAAATCCGTATGAAGTCCCGATGAAAATTTATCCTGCACCTCACTACACAATGGGTGGTTTGTGGGTAGATTATGAATTGATGTCCACTATACCCGGATTGTTCGTATTGGGCGAAGCAAACTTTTCCGATCACGGAGCTAACCGTCTCGGTGCCAGTGCATTGATGCAAGGATTAGCGGACGGTTATTTTGTAATTCCTTACACTATCGGAAATTATTTGGCTACAGCCAAACCCGCGAAGGTTACAACGGATCACGAACAATTCGCTAAGGATAAAAAAGACGTTGAAGACTTCGTAAATAAATTATTATCGATAAAAGGAAAACGTACGGTTGACGAATTCCATAAAAAACTCGGTCGTATCGTTTGGGATAAAGTAGGTCTTGCCAGAAGTAAAGAATCGCTTACACAAGCCATAGAAGAAATTCGTGGATTGAGAGAAGAATTCTGGAAAGACGTAAACGTTGTCGGTTCGGCAGGAGGATTGAATCAAACTCTCGAAAGAGCAGGCCGCGTTGCCGATTATCTCGAATTGGCAGAATTGATGGCAATAGATGCTCTGAATAGGGAAGAATCCTGCGGTGCTCACTTCAGGTTGGAACATCAAACCGAAGAAGGCGAAGCCAAACGCGATGACGAAAACTTCACTTATGCTGCTGCTTGGCAGTTCGATGAAGTAGGTAAATGGACTCTGAATAAAGAGGAACTTAAATTCGAAAATGTGAAACTTACCCAAAGGAGTTATAAATAATGAGTGAGAAGAATATAAATTTAAAACTCTTGATTTGGCGCCAAAACGGTCCGAACGATAAGGGTAAATTTGCCGAGTATGAAATAAACGTTTCGACCGATGCATCTTTTTTGGAAATGCTCGATCAGTTGAATGACAGTCTCGAAAGAAATAACGAAGATCCCGTTGCTTTCGAAAGCGATTGTCGCGAAGGTATTTGCGGTGCTTGCGGTGTAGTAATTAATGGCAAACCTCACGGACCGCTTGCAAAAACAACCACTTGCCAATTACACATGCGTAATTTCAAAGACGGAGACGTAATCTACGTAGAACCTTTCCGTGCAGAAGCTTTCCCGATTGTGAAAGACTTGGTAGTAGACCGTTCCGCTTTGGATAAGATTATGCATGCCGGCGGTTATGTTTCCGTTAACACCGGTGCGGCTCCGGATGCAAATTCAATTCCTATTAGCAAAGATGCTGCAACAAAAGCATTTGATGCTGCTGCATGTATTGGTTGCGGTGCTTGTGTTGCCGCTTGTAAAAATGCAAGTGCAATGCTTTTTGTGAGCGCTAAAATATCTCAATTGGGATTGTTGCCTCAAGGGCAACCCGAAAGATATTTGAGAGTTCAGAAAATGGTTAAAGTGATGGATGAACAAAAATTCGGGAATTGTTCCAATACTTACGCTTGCGAAGCCGAATGTCCGAAAGGAATTTCCGTTCAAAATATTGCAAGAATGAACAGGGATTTCATTGTGGCAAAAGCTTCCGCTCCCGAAGTGTAATAATTCATCATAAAAAAAAAATTAAATCCCGATTAGTATTAATCGGGATTTTTTTTTATCATTTATAACAATTATTAGATGTTTCAGTAAAAAACGGCTGTGATGTACAAAGAAGAGCTCAACCGTATCTTATCTTATTACGAATCAGACCTCCAACAATTAGGTCAGTTTGCAACATTCGAAGAGTTAAGCAAGATCGATATTCATCCCGCGATATTGAAATATATATCCGGAGAAATAGATTATGCAATTTATGAGGACAGGGAAAAACTTCTTCATAATTCCATGTACGATTACTCTTCGGAAAAAATTTCTTACTATTTTTCTTTGATTGCACAAGAGATTCGTAAGACAAAAAGGTTCAAAGTTGCCTATTTTGCCAAGCTGCTGAAATTTGCAATTTCTTTCAACTTGCATCACCTCGCAGAACCGAATAAGACTCTAATCAAATTTGTATTCGAAAACGAAGAAAAAATAAGTGTGCGGAATTTGGAACAGATTCTCCGCTATGTTCATTTTTATCAAGCCGAAACCAGAGTAATAGTTCCATACTTAAAGAAGAAAAATTTTATAAACATCGGTATAACCGATTTCAACAAATTGCTTAAAAGTATTGATGAACATGTTTTGAGTGATTTCCGGACTAATTTAATTGAAACAGTCCTGAGGCAAATGGGCGGATTTTTAACAATCGGAAAAGACGAATTTGCCCCATTCCCGTTGGGATTTCTGGTTAAATTCTTCGAAGAAAAAAATATGAACGAAGAATTGGAATTGCTCAAAAAGGAATTTGACGTTGAGTCCGAAGCAAGTATGATAGATTTGCTTAAGCTTTACGGAATTGAAACCGAGTTGTTCCAAGAAGGAATTCCTTCCGAGGAAACAAAGGAATTCATTAAAGAGAAAGAAGAAGAACTTCGTAAATCGATGCAGGAATTAACCGAAGGTCATTCGGAAACAGGAGAAACCGAACCCGAAGAGAAAAGCTTTATTCATGAAAATTTACAGCACGAAATAGAAGAAACTTTCGAAGAAGTTGAAGGGATAAAAATATTCGAGGATGAGGATAACGTGGATTCCGAGGAAACTGTTGCCGAAGAAACAGAACCAAAAGTTGAAGAGAGCGAAAGTCCTTTGGAAGAAACCGAAATTCCTTCAGATGTCGAAGAAGAAGTTGCAATTGAGAATTCTCCCTCCGGAGAAACAGAGCAAATTGAAGAAACGGTTGAAGATAATGCTACCGATCAACCATCCTTAGTTGAAGAGAATACGGAGCTTCAAGAAGCAAAAGAGGAAGAAGTTGAAGAACTTGTGATTGAAGATAAAGCAGAAGTTGAATTTGTTGAAGAAGAAAGTGTTGAAGTTCCTGAGACCGTAGAAATAAATAATGAAACGGAAGAAGTAGTTAGTCCCGATCCGGATGATGAATTTTTCAGTTCGCTCGACGAAGGGGATGAAGAATTCGATATTGAAGATAGCGTTACTAGCGAATTTGATGAAGAATTTAATGCTGCACTTGATGACGATGAAATTTTGGAAGGGACATCCGGATTGGATGAACCTACTAAAAGAATAGACGTTGCCGAATTGATAAGCAATAAAAGTATGTCAAAGATTATTCAAACGTTGTTCGACTACGACATGCAGGAGTTCACCAATGTTGTAGAAGAAATTTCTTTGTGTCAAAATTCGGAAGAGGCTAATGAAAAAATTTCCGAAGTATTTTCACAATATCACATCGATGAAAATTCCAAAGAAGGACAGGAATTTAAGAATCTGATTTTGGAATATTTTAAGTAAAGAGAATCCTATGTTTGTAGATTATGCAAAAATATATGTCTCCGCCGGAAAAGGCGGAAACGGTGCCGTAGCATTCCGGAGAGAAAAATATGTGCCCAAAGGAGGTCCTGCAGGCGGTAACGGTGGAAAGGGAGGAGATATTGTTTTTCTTGCCGACGAAAACCTTCACACGCTATTGGATTTTAGGTACAACCGGAAATATCAAGCAGAAAACGGTGTGCCCGGCGGTAACTCTTTAAAAGACGGTAGGAATGGGAAGGATACTATAATTAAAGTTCCCGTGGGTACGGTTATTAAAGATGCCGAAACTGAAGAAGTACTTGCCGATTTAAATGAAAACGGAATGCGAGTTGTAATTGCAAAAGGCGGTAAAGGCGGTAAGGGAAATTCAAATTTTGCTACTCCCACTAATCAAACACCGAGATATGCAGAACCCGGTTTGCCGGGCGAAGAAAGAAATATTATACTTGAACTAAAACTAATTGCCGAAGTTGGATTGGTTGGTTTTCCGAATGCAGGTAAGTCTACTTTTATCAGCACGGTAAGTGCTGCAAGACCCAAGATTGCAGATTATCCGTTTACAACTCTCCAACCAAATTTGGGAATTGTTAATTACAGGGATTATCAAAGTTTTACCATTGCGGATATTCCGGGAATTATTGAAGGCGCTCACGAAGGGAAAGGCTTGGGATTGCAATTCTTAAGACATATAGAAAGAACTAAAGTTCTTTTCCTATTGATTGATGCAATGGACGAAGATATTCCCCAACAATATAATATTCTGCGCGAGGAACTGGAAAAATATAGTCCGGAGCTTGCCTCTAAAAAATTCATAGTGGGAATTTCTAAAATTGATACAGTTGACGAAGAGAAGAAGAGGGAATTGGAAGGAATACAATTTCCGGGATATGATGACGAAGTATTTCTCTTTTCATCAGTCGCCCAAATATCAATAGATAAAATATTGGATAAATTATGGTCGATGCTTCAAAGAGAAATTTAAGCTACACCCTTCTACTTGTTGTTATATTATTGATCACAATACTTTTTGCGCTTTCAATCGGGAGCGTCGATTTTACTTACAAGGAAATTGTTTTAGCGCTGTTGGGCAAAGGGGAGAACGAAACGATTATGATTATTAATCAGGTCAGGCTCCCAAGAGTAGTCCTTGCGTTGTCCGTTGGTGGTGGACTTTCAGTTGCCGGTGCGGTATTCCAGGCTCTTCTGCTTAATCCTTTGGCAGAACCTTACATACTCGGAATTTCCAGCGGGGGAACATTCGGTGCGGTTTTGGCAATGTTGCTCGGACTCTCATTCTTTTCCATTCAAGCATTTGCTTTTGCCGGAAGCATACTTGTAATTATGATAGTATTTTTAGCCGGCAAGCGATTCGGCACTTTGGAACCGAATGTATTGCTTTTGGCGGGTGTAATGGTGGGGGCTTTTTTTGCAGCGCTTATACTTTTGATGATTACATTTTTGAATGAATCCCTTCGCAGTGCAGTATTTTGGTTGATGGGAAATCTTTCGAATGCCTCTGTCGAAAATATTCCTTCTGTTTTGATTATATCCATCGCGGCTTCGGTTTTGCTAACAATCTATGCCCAAAAATTGAATGTGCTTTCGTTGGGAGACGAAAACGCAAGTCATTTGGGCATTGATGTGAAAAAGCTTAGAATAATGCTATATATCATCACCAGTTTGATGGTTGGAGCAATGGTTTCAGTTAGCGGAATAATCGGTTTCGTGGGTTTGATAATTCCGCATTCATGTAGATTGATTTTCGGCACCGATAATCGTCTTGTGATACCTTCATCATTCTTGGTAGGTGCAATATTTTTAATAGTTGCAGATTTAATTTCGAGAACAGTCATCGCGCCGGCTGAGATTCCGGTTGGAGCAATAACCGCTGTAATAGGAGCTCCGGTTTTTATATATTTGATCAGAAAAAGATTTAAAATTCAAACTTGAGGTATGAAATGAAAAAATTAAAATCGAAAGCATGGGTGGCAATATTTGTTATCCTGGTTGCATGTTCAACCACGGGAATAAATTTGTTTTCTGATGCAGACGAAGTAAATATGGGCGCTCAATTCGATAAAGAGATAAGAAGTAATCCTCAAGAATATCCAATTTATAAAAAGAATCCGCGGGTAAAAAGATATATAAACGATAGGATATTCAAACATATATTAAATTCCCCTGAAGTGAAAAAGAGAAGTGTTTATCATTATCAGATGGAGATAATTGATAATGATTCTGTGTTGAATGCATTCGCTGTTCCGGGCGGTTATGTATATATTTATACGGGACTTATAAAATACCTCGATTCGGAAGCTGCTTTGGCGGGAGTTGTAGGGCACGAAATTGCTCACGTGGAAAGAAGGCATGCAACACAAAGGATTACTGCGGCTTACGGCTTACAAATAGTTGCAAGTTTGGCATTGGGAAATAATCCATCACAGATTTCCGAGATTGTGGCAAATTTATTTACCGGCTTAACCCTATTGGCTAACAGTCGTGCTGCTGAAGATGAAAGTGACGAATATTCGATTAAATATTTAACCGGAACAAGATATTATCCCGGGGCAGTGAAATTCTTCTTCGAAAAAATGAAAGAAGACGGATTGGTAAGCAAAGGAGGCGGGGGAATAGCTACATATCTTTCCACACATCCCGATCCTATTGACAGAATAAACACTGCTAACGAAAGATTAAAAGCTCTTAAAATACCGTTGCACAATTATAAATATAATGGTAAAGGTATTTATAAAAATGAATACAAAAGAAACATTCTGAATAAGATATAATTAAGGCAATTATTGAAGAAATTCTTTTTTTGAATTTTTCTCTTGCGGAAACAGAGTCGTTTTCATATTTTTTGAGTTCGATTTTTGAAATTTTGGCGGGGTAGCTCAGTTGGTTAGAGCAGTGGAATCATAATCCACGTGTCGGGGGTTCGAATCCCTCCCCCGCTACAAAATACTTAAGGAAAAAAACATGTATTCATTTTTGATTATTATTGGAATTATCGTTTCTATCTTGTTGATCATCGTTGTCTTGCTTCAAGCAGGTAAGGGTGAAGGACTTGCTGGAATTACTGGCGGAGCCGGAGGATCTTTCGGAACCGTTTTTGGTGCAAGGAGAACGGCAGACTTTTTAAGTAAAGCCACATGGTGGTTAGGTGCTATTTTGATCATTCTTTCTGTTATGATTAACTTATTCTTTTTGCCAGGTGTAACTACGGAAACAGAAAGGGAGAGTATCATTCAATCTTCACAGCAATCTGTGCCTACTACTCCTGCATTGCCGCAAGTTCCTACTCAATCCGAAAATAGCGGTAGCAACAATCAAAATCAGTAAAAAGTTTGTTATCTATTTGACCCGCATGCAATGCGTATGCGGGTTTTTTATTTTAAATTATAAGTGAGGTGATTATGGCAAAATTGAAAAAACCTCTGAAGGCTTACAAAAACGAAGAGTTTTTAACCTCTCCTTCTGCAAGATCTATCAGAATCCTTTCGGAAATTTATGAACCACAAGCCCGGTTCAAAAAAAATAAGGTTTACGATACTATTGTATTCTTCGGCTCTGCAAGATTAGTCTCTACCACAGAAGCGAAGAAAATGGTGAATCAAGCCAAGAAGATGAAAGGAAAAAGGGGATATAAATCCGCATTGGAAAAAGCGGAAAGATTATTATCTATGGCTCATTATTATGATGCCGCAGTGGAACTATCGAAAAGGATTACCGAATGGAACAGCAATTTACCGGTTGATGAGCATTCATTTACAGTTTGTAGTGGAGGTGGCCCCGGAATTATGGAGGCAGCATCGAAAGGGGCAAAGTTAGCCGGAGGGAAATCTATCGGATTGAATATTTCAATACCTTTCGAGCAATATGTAAATAAATATGTCGATCCGGAATTAGCATTCGAATTTCATTACTTCTTCACCCGTAAGTTTTGGTTTGCTTATCTTGCAAAAGCTTTGGTTGTGTTCCCCGGCGGATTCGGAACTATGGATGAATTGATGGAAATATTAACTTTAGTGCAAACCGGAAAGATCAAGAAAGAATTAAAGATTGTGGTTTTCGATTCCAAGTTCTGGAAAAATGTAGTTAATTTCGATAACTTGATAGAAGCCGGTGTAATTAATAAATCAGACTTGGATTTATTCGAATTTGTTGATACTGTGGATGATGCGTATAAATCTATAACGGAGCATCTTGAAAATCATTATTTGAAAAACGGAAAGCATTAAAACAAAAAACCCCCGCTACTGCGGGGGTTTTTTAATTCAAGTAAATTCTTACTTGTTGCGATCGCGCATGGTTTCCTTTTGGGCACGACGTCTTGCTTTAATTCTTTCCATTCTTTTTTCAATGGAAGGCTTCAAGAAGAATGTACGTTTTTTATATTCCTTTAAAATTCCGGAACGTTCGTATTTTTTCTTGAAGCGTCTTAAAGCTCTGTCGATATTTTCGTTCTCTTGAACTTGGATACCAATCACTTAAATCACCACCTTAATCTAATTTATTTCAAAAAATAGCATCAACAAAAATAGTGCGATTTATGCTATTTATCAAGATAAATTTATCTCGTCTAATCTTCCGAAGTAAATCTCTCGAAAATCAATTCCATCAGTTTTTTGCCTGCTTCTGGGATTTTAGTTCCCGGACCAAAGATGGCAGAGGCACCATGTTCATAAAGATAATCATAATCTTGAACCGGAATCACCCCCCCGGCAATAACTATGATATCTTCACGACCCAACTTTTTCAATTCCTCTACAAGTTGGGGCAACAATGTTTTATGTCCCGCAGCCAGTGAACTCATTCCCACAACGTGAACATCATTTTCAACTGCTTGTCTGGCAGTTTCTTCGGGTGTTTGGAAAAGAGGTCCTACATCAACATCAAATCCCATATCGGCATAAGCGGTGGCAACCACCTTTGCGCCCCTGTCGTGACCGTCTTGCCCCATTTTTGCAATCATTATTCTGGGGCGTCTTCCTTCTTTTTCGTAGAATTCGTCGGTCATCTTTCTTACTTCGAGTAGTTTATCTTCTTCGTTCCCGTCGAATTCGCTTTTATAAACACCTGAAATTGTTTTAGTCACAGCTTTGTATCTCCCACATACTTTTTCAATGGCATCGGAAATTTCACCGAGGGTTGCTCTTTCCCTTGCAGCAACAATTGCCAATTCCAAAAGGTTTCCTTCTCCCGTCTCGGCACAATTTGTAATAGCTTCGAGCGCCGCAGCAACTTTTCCGGAATCCCTTTCCGATTTAATTCTTTTCAATCTGTTTATCTGTGCTTCTCTAACAGCACGATTATCAACCTCTAATATCTCAATTGGATCTTCTTTTTCCAAACGGAATTTATTCACTCCGACTATGGTTTCTTTGCCGGAATCTATTCTGGCCTGACGTCTTGCTGCAGCTTCCTCAATTCTCATTTTAGGAATTCCGGCTTCAATTGCCTTAGTCATTCCGCCGTAGGATTCAATTTCCAATATGTGTTCCCATCCTTTTTTCAGCAATGCATCAGTAAGTGATTCCACATAATAAGAACCGCCCCAAGGATCAATTACTTTTGTTATGTTGGTTTCGTCCTGCAGATATAATTGTGTATTACGTGCAATCCTGGCGGAAAAATCTGTCGGTAGTGCAATAGCCTCATCAAGAGAATTTGTATGAAGTGATTGTGTATGCCCCATTGCTGCAGCCATTGCTTCGATGCATGTTCTGATAACATTGTTGAACGGGTCCTGTTCGGTTAAACTCCATCCGGAAGTTTGAGAATGGGTTCTAAGCGACATCGATTTTGGATTTTGAGGATTAAACTGTTTAATTAACTTTGCCCAAATCAATCTTGCAGCACGCATCTTCGCAATTTCCATAAAGAAATTCATTCCTTGTGCCCAGAAGAAAGATAATCTGGGGGCAAAATCATCAATATTCAATCCCGCTTTAATTCCCGTTCGAACGTATTCCAAACCATCTGCCAAAGTGTAAGCCATTTCCAAGTCTGCTGTTGCACCGGCTTCCTGCATGTGATAACCCGAGATGCTTATGCTGTTGAACTTAGGCATCTCCTTCGAAGTATATTTGAATATATCCGCAATTATCCTCATACTCATTTCCGGAGGATAGATGTAAGTATTGCGAACCATATATTCTTTCAATATATCATTCTGTATGGTACCTGTTAATTGATCGTGACTTACACCTTGTTCCTCGGCAGCAACTATGTAAAAAGCCATCACCGGAATTACGGCTCCGTTCATCGTCATCGACACGGACATTTTATCCAATGGAATTTGATCGAAAAGAATTTTCATATCCTCCACTGAATCTATTGCAACTCCGGCTTTACCTACATCACCAATTACACGAGGATGATCCGAATCGTATCCTCTGTGTGTTGCAAGATCGAACGCTACTGAAAGTCCTCTCTGTCCTTGAGCAAGATTTCTTCTGTAAAAGGCATTACTTTCTTCCGCAGTGGAAAAGCCTGCATATTGCCTTATCGTCCATGGACGCATAACGTACATGGTGGAATAAGGCCCTTTCAAAAAAGGAGGAAGTCCGGAATAATAGTCTATATGGTCTTTCCCTTTTATGTCTTCGGAATTATAAAGAGGCTTAACGGGAATCTTTTCCATAGTTTCCCAAATAAAATCTTCTACTTCCTTACCGGTAGCATCTTTGAATTTTCTTTTCCATTCTTCGTAACTTATTTTTTCGGAATTTAATTCCGGTTTAATTTTTGTAAAATCCACTTTCATTTTATTTTCTCTCAGATTCAACTTTGTTGGAATTTTCAATTTTGTCTAATATGTCATTTAAGAATTCGAGTACATCTTGTCCTAAGTAAATGTTGCTGTCCAATCCTGCTTCAAAATATTTATCAATATCTGCTTTAGGATTGCCGGCTAAAATAAGTTGCTTGTTTGTTCTTGATTTTAATTCCTTTACAAGAGGAAGAACAATCTCTTTATAATTATCATCTGTAGAACAAATAACAATCAAATCGGATTGAGTGTTAGCGGCTTGTTCAATAGCTTCATCAATAGATTCGAATCCGCTTGAGTATTCAACATCAAATCCGGCAGTTTCAAAATAGTTTCTCGAAAAATCCGCTCTTCCTTTGTATTCTTTTAAGGAACCGTAATTCAACAAAAATGCCGAAGGTGCTTTACCCTTCATTTCAGCAATAGAATTCGATCTTTGTCGCAGAGCTTCGAAAGGTTCGGCAAGTCTTTTCTGTTCCAAGGGTTGAACTTCCTCTTTGCCGGTATAGTTAACCCTAATTGCCCTGGAAACTTCTCCCAGGGTTGCGCCGGAAAGAAATGCTTCAACCCCCGATTTTGTAAATTCTTTTGTGTCCACAATGTTTTGCAATTTTTGCAGCACACTTGTATTGTTTTCGTTTGCGCCTTTGGTTCTAAATTCTCTTAGATATTCGGCACGTTTTTCATACATGGCTTGATAGTTAACCGTTTCTTTGGTTACTCTTTTTTCTTTTGTGTTAACATATAAATTAGTGCCCACCAAAACGTTTTTCCTTTTAGCGGCATCTTTAAATTTCTTATCACGTACTAATTTAATTTCATTTTGAAGGAAACCATTTTTAATTGATTTAAAAGCACCGCCGTTCTTTTCCAACTGCTGGAAGAATTCCCAAGCTTTATTTGCAATTTCGTTTGTAAGAGATTCAACGTAGAATGAACCTCCGGCTGGATCAATCAGTTTATCTAAATGAGCTTCTTCTTTGAGTATCAATTGAGTGTTTCTGTCAATTCTTCTACTGAACTCGTCCGGTTCACCCAAAGTTTCGTCGAATGGATTTGTTTCCAACATATCTATTCCACCTATTATTGCGGAGAATGCTTCTGTTGTGGTACGAAGCATATTTACGTATGGGTCGATCTTGGTTTGATTGAAACTAGTTGTTTTGGCATGAATGAATGCTTTTCCTTCCGCATTGTATTGCTTTGCGATAAAATCCCAAAGCATTCTAAAGGCTCTCAGTTTAGCCGCTTCCATAAAGTAGAATGAACCGATTCCAAACTTAAATTTAATTTTTTCTATTACTTCTTCCGGATTCAAACCTGCATCCGATAGTGTATTGATATATTCAACTGCAGCGGAAAGGGCATAACCCAATTCTTGAACCGCACTTGCACCGGAATTATTCAACGTTAAGGTTGATACTTCAATCGACTTAAAATCTTTTCCGAATTTGCGTGATGCTTCTACGGAATTCTTAAGTTCATTCATTGCATCTTGCCATGTGATTGGCATTTCCCCGGTTTCGAGTAAATAGTTGAGCGGATCTGCAGTAATCCCGCCCGAAATCGATTTTGCATCAATTCCTTTTCTATCCAGCAATGATATAAACAAAAGAATAAAGGCAATTGAGGAGAATCCGGCATCCACAAATATAGGATACTTTGTAATATCGACTCCTTCTAAAGCTCTTTCCAAACTTTTGTATGCTGAAATTGACAGACCACGATATCCCACATCACCGATGCTTGTGTAGTCTGCATCCATTTGTAATTTTGTTGCTTTATCCAGAGGAAGAATTATTCCCGTCAAACCTTTGTTGAGATCATTTTTAATCGCTCTGTTAAAATCCTCTGCCAAACCGTATGGAATAGATTGAGCGATGATCCAAGGTTTTTCCAAATATCCGGCGGTTCGTGTTCCTCTTGTAAAATTGGAATAACCCGGATAGTTTTCCACAAATGACAAAGGTTCGATATCTTCCCTTGTGTATAATGGTTTTAATGTTATCCCTTCGTAAGTAGGGGTATGTAGTTTCTTTTCGAAATCCGCACCCTTTAAATCTTGGATTGCTTTGGCTTTCCAATCTTCATACTTATGAGGTGGAAAATCTTCTCTCAAATTAAGATTCTTTTCAAGTTTAATTTCTTCCATTACTCTTCCAAATTAGTAAAAACAAAATCCATTTCCTGTCAAAAAGAATGCCAATAAATAGTTAATATAACAAATATAATCAAAGATAAAGTTAATTGTTTTTCCTAAAAGTTAGAGCAGAAAGGGAAAATTTTTCAGAAATAGTAGAAACATTTTATTATTTTTGGAAAAACACCTGAGAGGTTAAAAAATGGTACCAGGTCAAAATAGAGGTATTCCTACACAATTCGCACCTGCAGAGCGAGCTTCGAAATTAAAATTAGAAAAACAAATTGCACTTTTTAATAAGAATGATTTAATGAATCATATTCTAAATTCAGTTCCGCTGAATGTAACGGTGCTAAATAGCAACAGGCAGATTGTATATTCCAATGATAATTTCTCCGAATACTTGGGAATAGAAAAAAAAGATTTGGTCTATGGTTCCAGGGTGGGTGAGGCAGTTAATTGCATTCATGCAAAAGAATCGGAAGGGGGATGCGGTACTACCGAATTTTGTAGTACATGCGGAGCGGTTCACGCAATAATAAATAGCCTTAACGGAAAAGAATCTGCGAAGGAATGTCGCATAACCGTGCAACATGGCGATGCCATTGATTTGATGGTGTGGGGAAAGCCCATTAAGGTGGAAGGGGATAATTTTTCTATCTTTTCATTTATTGATATCGGTGATGCGAAAAGGAGGCATGCTCTGGAAAGAATTTTCTTTCACGATGTATTGAACACTGCCGGGAGTTTGAGATCATTTTTAGAATTATCCAACGATCCCGATTATTCCGAGGACCGGGAAGAATTCATCAAGTATGCATACGAAATATCCGGCAATTTGGTGGAAGAGATATTAGAGCAAAAGGA
Organism: uncultured Melioribacteraceae bacterium; assembly: GCA_964621225.1. GTDB lineage: Bacteria > Bacteroidota > Ignavibacteria > Ignavibacteriales > Melioribacteraceae > CAYNUJ01. The sequence continues at coordinate 20,884 of CAZULK010000015.1, forward strand.
CTTGGTTGCTGCAGAAAATGGCGAGCTGGCAGTTAATTACACAGATGTAGATTCAATCGAATTGATGGAGATTGTTAAGAGGCAATTTTCAACATCAGATAAATTCAAACATTGTTCAATCATTATTTCACCGGAGAGCAAATCAATTAAAATTGTGACTGATAAAGTTTTATTGAGGAGAGTGATTGCCAATCTTGTGAAAAATGCTGTGGAGGCTTCGAACGAAGGAGATGAAATTACAATAAGCTGTACTGACCAGAATGAATATGTGATATTCAGCGTGCACAATAAAAGCGTTATGCCCAAAAATGTTAAACTTCAAATATTTCAGCGTTCATTCAGTACAAAAGGAAAAGGGCGTGGACTTGGCACATACAGTATAAAATTATTAACGGAAAGATATCTTAACGGCGAGGTGACTTTTACTTCGGAAATGGGGAAGGGAACAACCTTTTATGTAAAACTTCCAAAGAACCCGGAGAATAAAGAATTGTTAAATTAGTTGAATTTATTTCTATCGTCATCTTTGGTAATGCTAATAGCAATTGATTATTTTTGCATGCTCTAAATTAAAAGGAAATAGGAATGAATATTCAGATTATCGGAACTAAAAAGTGTAAGGATACTCAAAAAGCTCAGAGATTTTTTAAGGAAAGAAGAATTGATTTTCATTTTAAAGATTTGAATGTTAAGGGCTTGAGCAAAGGTGAATTAAATAATATTACAAGATCAATAGATTTGGAAGACTTAATTGATAAAGAAGGCAAGCAATATAAAAAAAGAAATTTGCAATATATGGTTTACGATTTGGAAGAAGAATTATTGGAAGACCCTCTATTGTTAAAAACTCCAATTGTAAGGAATGGTAATAAATCTACTGTTGGTTACGAGCCGGAAATTTGGAAGGAGTGGATTGAAGAGGGGAAATAAAATTCAACGTCCAAATAATAGTTGTTAAATAGCATTGGATTTTCATGCTTCTCATTCATTAGTTATTCATTTTCCTAAATATTGATGTAATAAATTATTCCCTCAATCGTTATATTTGCACTTAATTTTTAACAAAATTAGTGAGGTCTGTCATCGCAAAGCAAAACAGAAACGAAACGATAGAGAAGGTAGTCTCTCTTGCAAAGAGGAGAGGATTTGTATTTCAATCGAGCGAAATTTATGGTGGATTGAACGGTTGCTGGGATTATGGTCCGCTTGGAGTTGAACTGCTGAAGAATATTAAAGAAGAATGGTGGAAAGCAATGACTTACCGGGATGATGTAGAAGGCTTGGACGCCTCAATTCTAATGCATCCCCGGGTGTGGCAAGCAAGCGGTCACGTCGAAAATTTCACTGATCCGATGATTGATTGTAAACAATGTAAATCGAGATACAGATTAGATACATTAGGCGATGCCATAGCAGAAAAGAAGAAAGGGAAAATTCTCAAAGCAGTTGACGAAGCTTTGGAAGGTGATTCCGCATTAAAAGAAGAATTAAATAATCTGAAAAATGAATTTGAAGATATCAACGAATTGTTCGAAGCTTTGTTGGAAAACGCTTCTCTCTCCAAAGTAGTGTTGACGGAAACTAATTGTCCCAACTGCGGAACAAAAGGGGAGTTTACCGAACCGCGTAGTTTTAACTTAATGTTCAAAACATTTATTGGTCCGGTTGAAAGCACGGAAAATACAGTCTATTTAAGACCGGAAACGGCTCAGGGAATTTTTGTGAATTTCTTGAATGTTCAAAATGCAAGTCGTCAAAAATTACCATTTGGAATTGCTCAAATAGGAAAAGCATTCAGAAACGAGATCAATACGAAAAATTTCCTTTTCAGAACACGTGAATTCGAGCAGATGGAAATGCAATACTTTGTCCGCCCGGATGAGGACAAACAGCATTACGATTCATGGAAAGAAAGAAGAATTCAATGGTATAAAGATTTGGGAATGAATCCCGAAAAACTTCGTTTTCACGATCATCCGGCAGATAAATTGGCTCACTACGCTAAAGAAGCAACTGATATTGAGTATGAATTCCCATTTGGCTGGGGTGAGATTGAAGGAATCCACAACAGAACGGATTTCGACCTTAGCAGGCACGAAGAATATTCGGGTAAATCGCAAAAATATTTCGACGATCAAACAAAAGAAAAATTCATCCCGTATATTATAGAAACTTCAGCCGGAGCCAGCCGCGGATTTATGGCATTTTTAGTAGATGCTTATCACGAAGAGGAAGTTAAAGGGGAAAAAAGAGTTGTACTTCGTTTCCATCCTAAATTGGCTCCTATAAAAGCCGCGATATTTCCTTTGGTGAATAAAGACGGAATGCCCGAAGTTGCCAGGGAGATTGAAAAAGAATTGCGTCCTTATTTACGAGTCTTTTTCGATGATAAAGGTGCGGTTGGTAGAAGATACAGAAGGCAAGACGAAGCCGGAACACCATTCTGTATTACCGTGGATACTCAAACTTTGGAAGACGGAACCGTCACAGTCAGAGAAAGAGATTCTATGGAACAGGAAAGAGTTAAGAAAGAAGATCTGTTGAGCTATCTTCTTAAAAAACTAAGATAAATTATTTTTGTTTTGATAGTTTACTTACTAATAAAATAATAATCATTGAACCAAAGAATGCGGGAATCAATTCATAGATTCCCGTTTCTGTTTTAAACCATAGTTTCCAAATTATTGTAATTAATGAACCGGAAATCATTCCGGCTACAATTCCGATTTTGTTTATCCCTTTTGAATAGACGGAAAGAATAAGTGCCGGTCCGAATGAAGCGCCCAATCCTCCCCAAGCAAAAAGCACAAGCCAAAACACCAAATCCTTTGCAACTAACGCAAGCAGAACTGCAACAATTCCGGAAGCAATAACCACCCAACGGTTTATACTCATTTTTTTATCTTCGGCAATAATCCTTCCCGAAGCAATTATTTTTTCGTAAATGTCTCGTACGAATGTTGATGCTACGACTAACAATTGAGAATCTGCAGTAGAAAGTATTGCTGCAAATACTCCTCCAATCAGTAATCCGTAGAATACCGAACCGAAATATTTGGAAGAAAGAACTAAATAAATCATTTCCGGATCGGAATTTGGCAGCATGTTTTGCTCGGCAAAAATTGCCCTGCCAACCAATCCAATTGTAACTGCTCCGATTCCTAAAATGATATTCCATATTGTCCCAATAATGGCCGATTGTTTTAATTTTTCCGAATCATCGATGGATAAATATCGAACTACAATATGGGGTTGCCCTGGCGAGCCAAGTCCTATGCCTATAAAACCAATCATTGCGCCGAAGGAAATAGCAAGTGGGTCAATGAATTTGGGATTCAATTGACTTAAAATATCGACCATCACACCTACCCCGCCGAGTTTTACAATGCCCACAACCGGAAGCAAGACTAATCCTATCAGCATTATTATTGCTCGAACAACATCGTTGTAGGCAACAGCAACGAATCCGCCTAAAGTCATATAAACCAAAATTAAGGCTGCGGATATTATCAATGATAGAAAGAAAGGAATTTCCAAAGCAGTTGAAAGAGTTTTTGCGCCGGCATTAAATTGCGCTGCAACATAAGCGGTAATGAATAATGTGATTATTACCGCTCCTGTAATTCTGATTGTATGTTTTTTATCTTCAAATTTTTCTTCAAAATAATCCAATAATGTAAGTGAATCCTGGTTTTCGGTATCAATTCGTAATTTTTTGCCGAGATAAACAAATTGCAAAGCCTCCACGGTTATGTAACCAACAATTGCCCAGATTGCGGAACTTCCCATTGTGTATGCCATACCGCTCACACCAAGAACAAGCCATGAACTTCTGCCTGAAGATATAGCCGAAAGTGCAACTACAAATTTGTTCATCTTTCTGCCGCCTACCAAAAAATCGGATTGATTTTTTGTGCCCAGCATTGCAAGAAGACCGATTATTATTGGGAATATCAGGGTTAATAAAAATACTGTGAGCGCTATAGGGTCGGAAAGTTTGTCGTAAACGTTCATAATCAGAATATATTGTTTAAAATTATACCGGAAAATATAAAAAATGTATGAAAAAAAGATTACCGGAGGAATTGAAATTTGTTTCCAAACTTTCGTTTTCGCTTTTTTATGACACGAACAATACTTTCTTTACACAGCGTGGCGCAGAGGTGCGAATCAAACGAAATGAAAATTTATTCAAACAATTTTAACAAAAAACTAAAAATTTAAATTTTTGGCACAAATCTTGTTTGTTATATGCAAAATTTTTATTTTAGTGATTACTGATATGGAAAAGTTAGTTAGAATAGGAATACGAAAGATAGCGACAATTGATTTAGGATTGGTTTAGAGATTAAATAAAATGCACTCCACAGCGGGGTGCATTTTTTTTATATATAATGTATGATGATAAGAGAGTTAATTAATTATCTTGAAGAATGGGCACCTCGGGGTGCTGCATGGGAAAGAGACAATGTGGGTCTGATGGTTGGGACGGAAAAATCGGAGGTGAAAAAGATTTTTCTTTGTCTCGAACTAAACCCGAAAGCCCTCGATGAAGCAATCCGACAGAAATGTAACTTAATTATTACTCACCATCCATTCATTTTCAGACCAATCAAAAAAATAAATTACTCACGTGATACAAAATCCGAATTACTACGTCTATTAATAAAAAACGACATTTCTCTTTATTCTGCTCATACAAATTTGGATTTTACAGTTGATGGAGTGAGTTATTCATTGGCAAGAAAGCTTGGATTAAAAAACATTAAATTTTTGAAGAACGAGGAAGCGAATCAGTTCAAGTTGGTTGTTTTTGTCCCAAGTAATAAAGTGCAATCAGTAGCCGATGCGATGTTCGAAGCAGGTGCGGGAGAAATTGGAAATTATTCCAAATGCAGTTTTTCTTCCGGCGGTACAGGCACATTCGAAGGAGATGAAAATTCGAATCCAGCAATTGGAAAGAAAGAAAGTTTTGAGGAAGTGGAAGAAATTCGCTTGGAAGTGTTGGTTCATTCTTGGAAATTAAATTCCGTAATTAAAGCATTGCTTAAAGCACATCCTTACGAAGAACCGGCATACGACATCTATCCATTAAAAAATAAAAACGTGAATTATGGTTACGGTGCTATCGGACAATTGGATAAAAGTTTGAGCCGTAAAGAGTTCCTTGACTTGGTTGTGAAAAAACTTAATTGCAAGAATTTGAGATACACCGAAAATAAAGGAAGAATAAGAAATGTTGCCGTTTGCGGTGGAGCCGGAGCTGATTTAATTAACGACGCAATTCGCGCCAACGCCGACGCATTCGTCACGGCAGATATTAAATATCACGATTTCGAAGAAGCTAACGGAAAAATTTTATTAGTTGATGCCGGACATTATGAAACCGAAGTACACATATTGGATGTATTAAAGAAGAGAATTCAAAATTTTTATAAAGAGAAGAATAAGAAAATTGAAGTGATAAAATTCCGGGGTTCTACCAATCCCGTTAAGTTTTATAAATAAACAGGAGAAATAAATTGCAAACCAGATTAACAACATTGTATCAGCTGCAATTGATCGATGATCAATTGGATATGTTGGAAGAATTACGTGGTGACCTTCCGATAACTGTCAATGAATTGCAAAGCCAAATCGATGCTATCAGAGCACAGGTGGAAGAGAAAACCGAAACTAAAGACGAAGCCGTAAAGAAGAGAAATTTTAATGATTCCGAAATAGTTCGTCTTTCGGAAAATTTGAAAAAATTTAAAGCTCAACTCTACAAAGTTAGAAACAATAAAGAATACGATGCTCTCACAAAAGAAATCGATCATGCAGAGGAAATGATTAAAAATCTCGAAAACGAAAATCAAGATTTGCAGAATCTTGCCGAAAAAATGAAATTCGAGATTGAAGAAATTTCCCCTCAATTGATGAAACTGAAAGAAGAGCTTACCGAGAAAGAAACAGAGTTGAAGCAAATTATTAAAGCCAACGAAAGGGAAGAAGTAAAGTTGAAAGCCTTAAGGGACGAAGTGGCTGCAAAAGTTCGTAAAGCCGATTACAATACTTATATACGTATACGTAAGGCTCTTAGGGGTAAAGCTGTTGCAACAATTTCCCGTTCGGCTTGCAGCGGATGTCAAAACATTGTACCTCCGCAAAGGCAATTGGAAGTGAAAAGCAACAAACGTATTTATACTTGTGAATCTTGTGGTAGAATGCTGGTTTCGCCAGATGTTGCCAAGGAAGCTGAAAAGACTTTGAATATATAATTAAAAGCCGGAGACTTCCGGCTTTTTTATTTTTATTCTTTCTTCCATTCCTCTATTTCCCTGCAGTCCGCCTGTGTGGATTGCAATAATACGGGAATTCTTGTTAATCAAACCATTCTGTAGAATTTCTCTCAATGCATATAACATTTTCGAGGTATAGATATAATCCAATTCCAAACCGTTCAATTGTTCAAAATCATATTTGAAGCGGAGTAATTCTTCGGTCACTTTGGCAAAACCTCCGAAGTGAAAGTCATAAAATAATTGCCAGTTATTAAAAATTTTTCCTTTTGATTCAAATAAGAATTTTGAAATGATATCGTGCAAGTATTCACCATTTTTCAAAACGGGAATGCCGATATATTTTTGATTTTCACCAAGTGCGGATATTATACCTGCAGCCGTTCCACCGGAGCCTACGGCAGAAATAACATAGTCGAATTCAATATCGATTTCGTTTATCATTTCCGCCACACCGTCGATTGCCAATGAGTTACTACCCCCTTCGGGTATTATGAATACTTCCCCAAACTGGGCAGCGAGTGTTTTTTGGAATTCGGCTTCATTTCTTCTTCTGTAAATTGATCTGGGTAGATAATTCAGCTGCATTCCGTTTTCCGCTGCAAAGCTAAGAGTGGGATTCAAAGGCAAATGTTCTTCGCCCCTAATTATTCCGATTGTATTAAAATTAAATAATTTACCTGCTGCAGCAACCGCATAAATGTGGTTGGAATAAGCTCCTCCGAATGTAAGCAGTGTTTGGTACCCGTCATTCTTGGCTTTTATCAAATTGTATTTTAGCTTTCGCCATTTATTTCCCGATAGTGCGGGATGAACGGCATCTTCTCTTTTTATCCAAATATTCTCCGCTTCGCAGCCGGGTAATTTAATTTCTTGAACTACGGCTTTACTACTATCGATAATGGAATCGAACAACATTACTTTGCTTTGTAAACTATTTTACCGCCCAGGATGGTATATTCAACTTTTGTATTTGGAATATCCCAATCCGGAATTTCTAAAATATTTTTTGAAAGAATAACAATGTCGGCAAGTTTACCGACCGTTAAAGAACCTTTTATATTTTCTTCGAACGCGGCATACGCGCCGTTTGTTGTGTATGATTTAAGTGCTTCCATCCGGGTCATTTTCTGTTCCGGGAAAAACTCTATTCCCTCTTTGGTTTTTCTGGAAACACTTGCGAAATAGTTGTCGAATGGATTTACACTCTCTACCGGAGCGTCCGTTCCGTTACAAATTATTGCTCCTGTATCGAGTAATTTTCTCCAAACATAAGCTCCTCTTCTTGCCCGTTCTCTGCCCAATCTTTCTATTACGAATGGTGCATCAGAGGTGCAATGAATTCCTTGCATAGCTGCTATCACACCCAATTCAGCAAAGCGGGGAATATCCCTTGTGGAAAGATGCTGTGCGTGTTCAATTCTCCATCTGTAATTAAAACCGGCACCCGGTTCTTCGAAGATTTTTTCGTACAAATCCAATACAAGTCTGTTGCCTCTGTCTCCTATAGCATGAGTGCAAACCTGAAAGCCATGCTCTTTTGCAATTCTATATTCTCTTTCCAATTGCTTTAACGGAGTGACCATTAAGCCTGAATAATCTTTCATGTCCGCATAAGGAGTTAACATAAGAGCTCCTCTGCTGCCCAAGGCACCGTCAATATATCGTTTTATTGAGCGTACGGTTAAACGGTTATCTGCATAACCGATGATTTTATATTTATCAATCTTTGCTTCAAGTGTGTCGGGATTATCTTCGTAAAGCATCACGTATAACCGTGGGGCAACTATTCCTTCATCAATAAAACCCTTTATTCTGTCTATTTCTTCAAAACTTTCTCCCGCATCGTGAAAAGTTGTAATGCCATATTTAAGGCATTCCTCTGCGGCTAAGCGGAATTTATTTTTTTCAATCTCGTCAATTTTCTTTTTATCTAATTTATTTAACCATTTTTCGTATGCTTTTGTAATCAGCTCTTCAGCATCTTCTTCAAAAACACCGATTGGATTGCCGAGAGTATCTTTAACAATATGTCCACCTTCCGGGTCTTGGGTGGAAGTATCCACTCCGGCTAAGTCCATAGCCATTTTATTTGCAAATATTGCATGACCGCTTGCATGTGTGAGCAAAACGGGATTTCGGGAAACTACTTTGCTTAAAGTTGTGTGAACAGGATATCCATTCACATTCGGTTCCACCGGAGGATCCCATTTTTCCTGATGCCAACCTCTTCCTAAAATCCATTCACCGGGTTTTTTCTTTTGAGCTGCTTCCACAACCATCGCCATTATTTCATCCCAGTTCATTGCCTTGGAAAGATCGAGTATTGTCTTGGAATTACCCAGACCCATAAAATGTGCATGACTCTCAATTAAACCGGGAATTACGAGCTTACCTTCCGCATCAATTTGCTCTGTGTTTTCACCAATATAATTTTTTATTTCTTCTGTGCTGCCTATTGCCTGGATTGTATCGGACTTAACCGCAACAGCTTCTGCTTTCGGCATGTTTCCGTCCATTGTAACCACGTTCGCATTTAGAATGACCAAATCGGCTTTAGGTGTATTGTTGCTGCATGAGGAGAGCATAATAAATCCCAATAGTATAAAAATTAAACTTAGCTTTTTCATAATTCCTTTTATGTTTTGGAAAAAATAGATTTAGAACTTTTCAATTTACTTGCTTTACTTAAAAAGCACAAATTTTATTAGAGCAACGAGTATATACAGGGAATAGAACGCCAAGCTGCCATTGGCAACTTGGCTTAAATTTTATTCGAATGTAATGAGAGAAGGATCGTAATCTTCTACGTTTTCGAATCCCAACAGATTGAGCAGAGTTCCGGCAACATTTGTCAATCCTCTCTTATCCAATGCAGCCATTTTATACTCGCCGTTGTAATTGGGATCGAAAATAACGAACGGTACGGGATTGAGAGTGTGGGAAGTTTTTGGCGATTTAACCCCGTTCTTTACGGTAAACATTTCGTCGGCATTACCGTGGTCTGCTGTAACAATGCAGATGCCACCCATCTCTTCCACTACGTCGAGTAATCTTCCAACACTTTGATCCACGGTTTCCATAGCTTCTATTGCTGCTTGAACGTTACCCGTATGACCGACCATATCACCGTTTGCAAAGTTTATTCTTCCCCATTTATACTTTCCGCTTTTCAATAATTCAATGCTTTTGTCTGTTATTTCTATAGCTTTCATTTTGGGAGCTTTATCGAACTCAATTCTATCCGATGGAATCTCAACGTAAGTTTCAAGGTTTTCATCAATATAACCCGAACGGTTCCCGTTCCAAAAATAAGTTACGTGTCCATATTTTTGAGTTTCCGAAATTGCGAATGAAGTTACACCTTGTGCACACAAATATTCACTTACGGTTCTGTCTATTGCAGGAGGGGAAACAAGATAATTTTTGGGAATGTGTAAATCTCCGTCGTATTCCATCATGCCTGCGTAAAATACATCTGGCACTCTCTTTCTGTCGAATTCACTGAAATTCTCTTCTTCGAAAGCGCGGGAAATTTCTATTGCCCTGTCTCCGCGGAAGTTGAAAAATACAACTGCATCGCCGTCTTCTATAGTTCCTACAGGTTTATCATTATCATCTACAATCACAAACGATTCGAGGTATTGATCGGTTATGTCCGGATCTTCGTCGTACATTGTTTGAATGGCTTCTTCTGCGGATTTGAACTTTCTTGCTTCGCCTAAAACATGAGCTTTCCAACCTCTTTCAACCACAGACCAATCGGCGTTGTATCTGTCCATTGTAGTTATCATTCTTCCGCCGCCGGAAGCAATTCTGTAATCGAATCCGTTCGATGCGTTAATTTTTGAAAGAAGTTCTTCGGTAGGTCTAACATATGTAAGAGCAGACTTTTCTCCAACGTCTCTTCCGTCGAGCAGAATGTGAAGTCTGACCTTTTGAACTCCAGCTTCCGCACATTTGTTTATCATTGCATAAAGATGATCCAAATGGGAGTGAACGTTTCCGTCGGAAAACAATCCGATGAAATGAACTGTTTTGCCGTTAAGACCTCTTTCAATAACTTGTTTCCACTTTTCACCTTCGAAAATTTTTCCGGTTTCGAGGGAAATGTTTACCAGTTTTGCACCTTGTGCAAAAACTCTTCCCGCTCCGAGCGCGTTATGTCCCACTTCGCTGTTTCCCATATCGTCTTCGCTTGGCAATCCCACTGCGGGACCGTGAGCTTTGAGCGTGGTATACAAAGGCATTTTAAGGAGTCTATCCAATACCGGGGTGTTTGCCAAATAAATTGCATTTGATTCGTCTTGCTTACCAATTCCTACACCGTCCATTACAATTAAAAGAACGGGACCTTTCCTTGGTTCGAATTTATCTAATTTATTTAATTTCAATTCCATTTTTTCCTCTAATCTTTTAAACTGAACTGCAAATATACTCAATGGGGAAATGAATTGCGGCTTGATGGTGAAAATTAAGAAAGAGGAATGAATAAATATTTGTGTATTGCAAACCCACAGTTTGGACTTTGGCTTCGCCATTCCTTTGTGGTGGATTGCAATGACGAGATTGTATAAATATAAAAAACACGCCGTCATTACGAGCGGAACAAAGTGGAGCGAAGTAATCTGTTGATTTTTCAATACATTCTTAGATGTGTAACAGATTGTTCACAGAACTCTGCGAACTTCACCACTCCTTCGTCGTGGCTCGCAATTACGAATTATGTTTTATTTCCCGTCGTTCACGAAACGGTTTGATGTAAGCCCAAAAACCACATTGTGTTATAACCCAAATATAATGGGGCTAAAGCCCATGAATTTCATTTAATCTTTTAGCCCGTCGACTGAAGTC
>CAZULK010000016.1:0-30960 GCA_964621225.1 uncultured Melioribacteraceae bacterium
TAGAGTCACAGCCTTCCAAGCTGTTGGTCGCGGGTTCGAGTCCCGTCTCCCGCTCCATTCCACATTTGTTATAGCGTTAAGATCAGTTCCCTTTGGGAGCTGATCTTTTATTGTGTTTAAAAGCTGATGTAGCTCAGTTGGTAGAGCACGTCCTTGGTAAGGACGAGGTCACCGGTTCAAGCCCGGTCATCAGCTCTACTTTTTATAAAGTTTTTTATTTGGAGTAAGAAATGGCAAAAGCAAAAAATGCTAGAATAACTATTATTTTGGAAAGTACCGCCGGTACCGGCTATCGCTATACAACTACCAAAAACAAAAGAAATCATCCTTCCAGAGTTGAATACAAGAAGTATGATCCGGTAGTTCGTAAACACGTTATATTTAAGGAAACTAAATAATACGAGAGTGGCTCAATTGGCAGAGCAGCGGTCTCCAAAACCGCAGGTTGGGGGTTCGAGTCCCTCCTCTCGTGCAACTTTAAGGATTATTGCTGAGCTATGAAAGAAAAAATTATTAACTTTTTTAACGACGTGGTCAAGGAAATGAAAAAAGTAACTTGGCCTACTAAAGAAGAACTCAAAGAGTCTACTAACGTTGTTATTGTCGTATGTTTATTGATTGCTGTTTTTACTTATGCAATTGATATGATTGTTTCTCAAATTTTTAAAGGATTATTTTAATTTTGGAAAATCCTAACTTAAAATGGTATGTGGTAAGAACATTTTCGGGTCACGAAAATAAAGTGAAAACACTCTTGGAAGCCGAGTTGCGCGACAATGAGCTTCTGAGAGCTAAAATTCCCGAAGTATTGGTTCCTACCGAAAAAGTATTCGAAGTAAAAGACGGTAAGAAGAGAAGCAAAACTAAAAACTTCTTCCCGGGTTACATTCTTATCCAAGCCGACTTGGATAACAAAGTAATCGATTTTGTTTCGAACACTCCTTCGGTAATGGGATTCTTGGGTTCCGGCAAAACTCCTATTCCTCTTCAGCCGGATGAAGTGAAAAGAATTATTGGCAGATTGACCCAAGATGAAAACACCGAAAGAACTGAAACTATCTTCCGTGCCGGTGACTTTGTTAAAATTGTTGACGGACCGTTCAGCAATTTCTCCGGTTACATCGAAGAAGTTAACGAAGAAAAGATGAAGATGAAAGTTATGGTCTCTATTTTTGGTCGTAAAACACCTGTTGAGATCGATTTTGTTCAAGCAGAATTAGAAAAGTAATATAAGGCAGGAAAAATAATGGCAAAGAAAATAGCTGGTTACATTAAGCTTCAAATTCCCGCTGGTCAAGCTAACCCTTCACCACCGGTTGGACCTGCATTGGGTCAAAAAGGTGTAAACATTATGGAGTTTTGCAAACAGTTTAACGCAAAAACTTCCGACAAAGCCGGATTGATAATTCCGGTTGTAATAACCGTGTATCAAGATAAATCTTTTACGTTTATTACAAAAACACCTCCGGCTGCGGTATTATTGAAAAAGACTTTGAAGCTGGATAAAGGTTCTTCCGAACCGAATAAAACAAAAGTTGCTCAGGTTACTCGTGAGCAATTAAAGGAAATTGCAGAAATGAAAATGCCGGACTTAAATGCGCATGATATAGATCATGCAATCAATATGATTGCCGGCACAGCCAGAAGTATGGGTATAACTGTTAAAGATTAATTTTAATAAGGACTTGATGGATTATGAAAGTCTCTAAAAGAGTAAAAGAGTTAAGAAAAAAGATCGATACAAAAAAGGAATATTCCTTGGAAGATGCAGTGAAACTGCTTAAGGAAAATTCCAGTGTTAAATTTACCGAATCTCTCGACGTAGCAATAAAATTGGGTGTAAATCCCAAACACGCCGACCAAATGGTTCGCGGTACTGTTACTTTACCTCATGGAATTGGTAAAGACGTGAGAGTATTGGTAATTGCACAAGGTGAAAAAGCCAAAGAAGCCCTCGAAGCCGGAGCAGATTACGCCGGATTCGATGAATATCTCGAAAAAATTGAAGGCGGTTGGGCTGAAATAGATACTATTATCGCAACACCCGATGCAATGCCTAAACTCGGTAAATTGGGTAGATTCCTTGGTCCTCGCGGATTGATGCCGAATCCTAAAAGCGGTACTGTTACTATGGATGTTGCTACTGCTGTGAAGGAAGCAAAAGCCGGTAAAATCGAATTCCGCGTAGATAAAGCAGGTATTGTGCATACTTCGTTGGGCAAGTTGGATTTCGAAGAAGAAAAACTTGTTGATAATGCGAAGGCATTCTTACAGACTATTATCAAATTAAGACCTTCTTCTGCAAAAGGTCAGTATGTTCGCAGTCTGTATCTTTCTAGCACAATGGGACCGGGTTTACCGATCAATAAAGACGAAACATTAGCAGCATTAAAATAAAAGTTTACGCACTCTGTTATTAACTGCTTCTAATTTAGTTAATAATAAAATCTAAAAATAGGTGGTGGAATATGAACAAAGCTCAAAAAGCTGAAATTATCGAAGAAATCAAAGAGAATCTTCAGAATTCCACTGCGGTCTATTTAGTCGATTATCAAGGAGTTGACGTTGCAGGAATAAACGAACTGCGCAGTCAATTCATCAAAGAAGGTGTTACTTATAAAGTATACAAGAACACCTTATTAAAACGCGCACTTGATGAAGTTGGCGGTTACGATCAGTTAAATGATCTTCTCGTAGGTATGACAGGTATTGCCTTTGCCGGCGAGAATTATGTAGCCCCGGCTAAGATAATCAAGAAATATTTTACTGCGAATAAGAAATTCTCTTTGAAAGGATGCTACATAGAATCGAATTTCTATGGTGGAGATCAATTGGAAGTTCTTGCTTCCATGCCTTCCAAAGAAGAAGTTATGGCCGGAATTGTTGGCAGCATTGCTGCTCCTGCATCCGGAATTGTTGGTGCAATTAACGCAGTTATGCGCGATATTGTTTCATTGGTTGATGAAATCGGCAAAAAGAAAGCCGCATAATTTTGAAGTGAAAATTAAATTATAGGAGAAAATAAAAATGTCTGAAAAAGTAGCAGAAATAGTAGAAAAAATTAAAGAGCTCACTTTAGTTGAAGCTACGGAATTAAAAAATGCTTTAGAAGAAGAATTTGGCGTTACAGCAGCTGCACCTGTTATGATGGGTGGAATGCCAGCCGCTGGCGGCGAAGCTGCAGCAGCAGAAGAAAAAACTGAATTCGACGTTGTTTTGGCATCAGTTGGAGATAAGAAAATCAACGTTATTAAAGTAGTTCGCGCTCATACAGGTTTGGGTCTTAAAGAAGCTAAAGAATTAGTTGACTCTGCTCCTAAAGCTGTTAAAGAAGCTGTTTCCAAGGACGAAGCTGAAAAAATCAAGAAAGAATTGGAAGAAGCTGGAGCTACTGTAGAACTTAAGTAGTTTATTATAATTATTAGATCATAAATATTATTCTTTTAATTTTGCCTAAGTGGTAAGGCGGTGAGGTGCGCCTTACCACTTTTGGCTATTTTATTGTAAGAATTTTCTTTCGAGGAGGTTGGATTGAAAAACCAAAATATAAACAAAAAGACTAATCGAATATCATTCAGGTCCATTACTCCCGTGCTGGATATTCCCGACTTGTTGAATATTCAATTAGAATCCTTCGAAGATTTTCTCCAATTACAGGTTAAGCCCGATAAACGCGAAAGCAAGGGCCTACAATCCGTTTTCGAAGCAAATTTCCCAATTACTGACAACAAAGAGTTGTTCAGATTAGATTTTATTAATTACGAAATGGAAAAGCCTCGCTTTTCTATGGCAGAATGCGAAGAAAGAGGTTTAACTTACAGCGCTTCTTTGAAAGCTAAAATGCGTCTTTCTTCCAGGGAAAATGATACTGAAGAATTTGTAAATACCGTTGAACAGGAAGTTTATTTGGGAAATCTTCCTTATATGACTAATCGCGGTACATTTATTATTAATGGCGCCGAAAGAGTTGTTGTATCTCAGTTGCACAGATCTCCCGGTGTTGCCTTCTCGCAAACAGTTCACCCAAACGGAACCCCGATTTATTCGGCCAGAATTATTCCGTTCCGCGGTTCTTGGGTGGAATTTGCAACTGACATTAACCACGTTCTCTATATTTACGTGGACAGAAGGAAAAAATTCCCCTCCACAACTCTGCTTAGAGCCCTCGGTTACGAAACCGACGAACAAATTTTAAGATTATTCGATATGATCGAGGAAATTAAGAAAGAAGACCTCGATCCCGCATTGCACGTTGGCAGATTAGTTGCAGAAGATATTATAGACCTTACAACCGGTGAAATTTTTGCCGCTCGCGATACTGAGCTTACCGAAGAAATTATTGAAGATATCAAAAATTCCACGGTTGAGGAGATGAAACTCATTCAATCTCCTATTTCCCATGAACAGGATTTAATATTAAATACATTAAAGAAAGATACCTCTACAAATAAAGAAGAAGCCCTCTTCGCTATTTATCGTGCATTGAGAACAGGCGAAGCACCGGATTATGATACTGCCGCTTCCTTGCTCGAAAAATTGTTCTTCAACGATAAAAGATACGATTTGGGAGAAGTTGGTCGTTTCAGAATGAACGACAAACTGAAGCTCGACATCCCCACGGATGTAAAAGTGCTCACTTTCGAAGATATTCTTGCAATAATCAAAAACATTATACACCTCAAAAACGGAAATATTAACGTAGACGATATAGATCACCTCGGTAACAGAAGGGTTCGTACTGTAGGTGAACAATTAATGCAACAATTCAATGTCGGTTTGGCCAGAATGGCGCGCACAATACGCGAAAGACTGAATATGCGCGATACGGAAAATATGCAACCGCAAGAATTGGTGAATGCCAGAACATTGAGTTCTGTTATAAATGCGTTCTTCGGGACTAACCAGTTGTCCCAGTTCATGGATCAAACTAACCCGTTATCAGAATTAACTCATAAAAGAAGAGTTTCCGCTCTCGGTCCGGGTGGATTGACCAGAGAAAGAGCCGGTTTCGAAGTGCGTGACGTTCACCACTCTCATTACGGTCGTCTCTGTCCTATTGAAACCCCGGAAGGTCCGAACATCGGTTTGATTAACTCCCTTACGATTTATTCGAAAGTTAACAGTTACGGATTCTTGGAAACTCCCTACAGAAAAGTTGTAAACGGAAGAGTTACAAAAGAAATCGTTTACCTCAGTGCAGATGAAGAAGATAAATATATCATTGCACAGGCAAACGCTCCAATCGACGAAAAAGGAAATTTCCTAAAAGATAGAATCAAATGTCGTAAAAAAGGTGAATTCCCCGTAGTTCAACCGCAAGATATCGATTTAATGGACGTGGCTCCATCTCAAATTGTATCTGTTGCTGCGTCATTGATTCCGTTCCTCGAACATGACGATGCTAACCGTGCTCTTATGGGATCGAACATGCAACGTCAGGCAGTTCCGTTGATGGTTACCGAAGCTCCTATAGTTGGTACCGGAATGGAAGCAAAAGTGGCGGAAGATTCAAGAACGATATATGTGGCTGAAGACAACGGAACAGTTGAATTTGCCGATGCTACAAGAATTGTTGTTAAATACGACGTTGACGAAAAAAGTGTGGAACACTTAACCACATTCTACAACGATAGAAGAGTTGAATATAAATTAACCAAATTTAACGGAACAAACCAGGAAACCTGCTTCAACCAAAGACCAATTGTTAAAACAGGTCAAAGGGTTAAAAAAGGTGATGTATTAGCCGACGGACCCGCAATTGACCATGGAGAATTGGCTCTTGGTAAAAACGTTCGTGTTGCCTTCATGCCTTGGAGAGGATATAACTTCGAGGATGCTATTATTATTTCCGAAAAATTGGTTGCTGAAGACGTTTACACTTCTATTCATATTGAAGATTTCGAACTCCAGGTACGCGAAACCAAACGTGGTGAAGAAGAGCTGACAAGAGATATTCCAAACGTTAGCGAAGAAGCCACTAAAAATTTGGATGAATACGGAATTATTCGCGAAGGCGCTCTTGTTAAAGAAGGGGATATTCTGATTGGTAAGATTACCCCGAAAGGTGAGAGTGATCCTACACCGGAAGAAAAACTCCTTAAAGCGATATTCGGGGATAAAGCCGGTGATGTGAAAGATGCTTCACTTAAAGCGCCTCCGGGATTGAAAGGCATTGTAATCAAAACAAGATTGTTCAGCAGAAAGAAAAGAGACGCTGAAACTAAAAAATTCGAGAAAAAGCAAATTGAAGAACTCGAAACACAATATAATGCCGAAAGACAGAAGATTTATGGAAAATTAGTCGAAAAACTCACTTTGATTGGTGCGGGTAAAACCGTTGTTGGTATCCGCGACCTTGATGGTTCCATGGCAATAAAGAAAGGAACTAAGATCAAAGAAGGCACTTTCGACGAAATTGAAGACGTTACCAAACTCGATTACACTCAAGATTGGTACAGCGACGAAAAAGCAAATGAATTGACTAAAAAATTATTCGAAAATTACTTTAATAAAATTGCCGGAATTGAAGAGGATTTCAAATTAAAGAAATTCAATATTCAAAGCGGTGACGAACTGGCACCCGGAATTGTTCAGTTGGCAAAAGTTTATATTGCCAAGAAGAGAAAACTTTCCGTGGGCGATAAAATGGCGGGTCGTCACGGAAACAAAGGTGTTGTTGCCAAAATAGTTCCGGTGGAAGATATGCCTTACGATGAGAACGGCGAGCCGGTGGATATTATTCTCAATCCTCTCGGTGTGCCTTCCCGTATGAATATCGGACAGATATACGAAACAGCCCTTGGATGGGTTGGTAAGAAAATGGGAGTTAAATTCGAAACTCCGATTTTCGATTCCGCTACTGTTCAAGAAGTTGAACAATATTTGGAAGAATCCGGTATTGAAGAAGGTAGTAAAACAACACTCTACGACGGAAGGACCGGCGAGAAATTCCATCAGAAAGTGACCTGCGGTTATATTTACATGCTCAAATTGGGTCACATGGTGGACGATAAACTTCACGCTCGTTCAATTGGACCATACTCTCTCATCACACAACAACCGTTGGGAGGTAAGGCTCAATTTGGTGGTCAAAGATTCGGTGAAATGGAAGTTTGGGCGCTCGAAGGTTACGGAGCTTCCCATGTGCTTCAAGAAATATTGACCGTCAAGAGTGACGACGTTCAAGGTCGTGCCAAAACCTACGAAGCCTTGGTTAAAGGTGAAAACATGCAAGATCCTAACATTCCCGAAGCATTCAATGTTATGATCAAGGAATTGAACGGTTTAGGCTTGGATATTAAAGTAAACTAAATTTTTTATTACCAAAGGAGAAAGTTTTATGAGATTTAGAGCTCAAGAACTTAAAGTTAGAAATATAAATAAAGTTACCGTTACTTTGGCTAGCCCCGATGATATTCTCTCAAGATCTCACGGGGAAGTTACCAAACCGGAAACTATAAATTACCGCTCCTTCCGTCCCGAAAAAGACGGTCTTTTCTGCGAAAAGATTTTCGGACCTGTAAAGGATTGGGAATGTGCTTGCGGTAAATATAAAGGTATTAGATATAAGGGAATTGTGTGCGACCGTTGTGGTGTGGAAGTTACTCAAAAATCTGTCCGCCGCGAAAGAATGGGACACATAGCTTTGGCTGTTCCTATTGTACATATCTGGTTCTTTAAAGCTCTGCCATCCAAAATTGGTAATATTATTGGGATGACAACAAAGCAATTAGAAAAAATTATTTATTACGAATCTTATGTGGTTATCAATCCCGGAACTACCGGATTGGCGGTTAAGGATTTGATTTCCGAAGACCAGTACTACGAAATATTGGCAACTTTACCTCACGATAATGATGCATTGGACGATGACGATCCGAAAAAATTCATTGCCAAAATTGGTGGAGAAGCCGTTCGCGAAATGCTCCGTACAACTCCTATTGAAGAAACTTTCTACGAGTTGAAAGCTCAGCTGAAAGAAGAAACCTCTCAGCAAAAAAGAAAAGACCTTTTGAAAAGGTTGAGAGTTTTGGAAGCTTTTCGCCCGAAAGAAGGAAGATTTACAAATGATCCAGAATGGATGGTAATGGATCTCATTCCGGTAATTCCGCCGGAATTACGTCCTTTGGTTCCGCTTGAAGGTGGAAGATTCGCTACCAGTGATTTGAATGACCTCTATAGAAGAGTGATAATTAGAAACAATAGACTTAAGAGATTAATGGACATCAAAGCTCCCGAAGTTATTTTGAGAAACGAAAAGAGAATGCTTCAGGAAGCTGTGGATGCCTTGTTCGACAATTCCAGAAGAACCAGTGCCGTAAGAAGTGATGGTAACAGACCTCTTAAATCCCTCAGCGATATGCTCAAAGGTAAACAAGGTCGTTTCCGTCAAAATCTTTTGGGTAAACGTGTTGACTATTCCGGACGTTCAGTAATTGTTGTTGGACCGGAATTGAAATTGCACCAATGCGGTTTGCCTAAGGATATGGCTGTGGAATTGTTCAAACCGTTTGTGATTAGAAAATTAATCGACAGAGGCTATTATAAAACAGTTAAGAGCGCTCGTAAAGCCGTAGATAGAAAAGAGCCGATTATTTGGGATATTTTGGAAAAAGTTATTGACGGTCATCCGGTATTGCTGAACCGTGCACCTACTCTCCATAGATTAGGTATTCAGGCATTTCAGCCGATATTGATAGACAGTAAAGCTATTCAGCTCCATCCTATGGTTTGTACGGCATTTAACGCTGACTTCGACGGTGACCAGATGGCGGTACACGTACCCCTTTCTTACGAAGCTCAATTGGAAGCTATGCTTTTAATGCTGTCCTCACATAATATTCTTTCTCCTCAAAACGGTAACCCGATTGTTGTACCGACACAGGATATTGTACTGGGTTGTTATTACTTAACAAAAGTACGTCCCGGTGCAAAAGGGGAAGGGTTAATATTCTATTCACCAGAAGAAGTTATAATAGCTTATGACCATAAGGCAGTTGACCTTCATGCGAAAATTAAAGTGAAAATCAACGGGGAATTGATTGAAACTACAGTAGGTAGAGTGATTTTCAATCAAATAGTACCCGAAGAAATGGGATTCTTCAATGAATTGCTGGTCAAAAAAGTATTTTCAGGATTCATTTACAAGATGTTCATAAAACTTGGAAACCAAGTTACCGCAAAATTCTTGGATGACCTGAAAGACTTGGGATACCGTTACGCTACTGCTGCCGGTATTTCCATTAGTTTCAGCGATATGGTTATTCCCGACGAAAAGAAAAGAATGATTGAAGATGCAAACAGAAGGGTTAACGAAACTCTTCAAGAGCACGAAATGGGACTCATTGCAGATTCCGAAAGATATAATAAGATCATCGATATTTGGACATTTACCACAACAAATGTTTCCGTATCGTTGATGAATAGATTGAAAAATGATAAACAAGGATTCAATTCTCTTCATATGATGGTTGACTCCGGAGCTAGAGGTTCTAAAGAACAGGTTCGTCAGTTGGCCGGTATGAGAGGATTGATGCAGAAACCGCAGAAGAGTTTGTCGGGTCAATCGGGAGAAATTATCGAAAACCCGATTATAGCAAACTTTAAGGAAGGGTTGTCCGTGTTGGAGTATTTCATCTCTACTCACGGTGCCCGTAAAGGTTTGGCTGATACGGCTCTCAAAACTGCGGATGCCGGTTACCTTACAAGAAGATTGACCGATGTTGCTCAGGATGTAATTATTACCGAAGAAGACTGTGGCACTATTAGAGGTATTTACATTTCCGCTCTTAAAGATGTTGAGCAGGAAAGAGAACCTCTCGCCGAAAGAATCATTGGTCGTGTTGCGCAGGAAGACCTTTACGATCCGCGAACCGACGAGCTTTTGGTGGAAAACGGTCAATTGATTGATGAAGAAATTGCAGAAAAAATTGATGAAGCACTTATAGATGAAATTTACATTCGTACGGTACTTACCTGTGAATCGAAACGCGGTGTTTGTGCAAAATGTTACGGACGTAACCTTACTACAGGTAAATTAGTGGAAGTTGGTGAGGCTGTTGGTATAGTTGCCGCTCAATCCATTGGTGAGCCGGGTACACAGCTTACACTTAGAACTTTCCACTTGGGTGGTACTTCCTCACGTATTGCTAGCCAGTCACAAGTTGAAACAACTGTAGAAGGTGTAGTTAAGTTCGAAAAAATCAATTATGTGCTTAAAGAAGATCATTTAGGCGCTGTAAAAGTAGTTACCGGTCGTCGTGGTGCTATTTTTATAATGGACGCCGACGGTCGCCAAGTGAAAAAATACGAAATACCTTACGGTGCGGAATTGATGGTTGAGGACGGACAGGAAGTGAAGAAAGGCACAGCACTTTATAATCACGATCCTTACAACGCCGTAATTCTCACCGATTTAGGCGGTAGAATAAAATATATTGATTTCGAAGATAACAAAACCATCAAACCTGTAACCGACGAACAAACCGGTCACGTTCAAAAGGTTGTTATCGAATCGAAAGATAAAAATTTAACTCCTAGCATAGTAGTAGAAGGGGAAGATGGAAACCAGAAGATATTCAACTTGCCAATCGGTGCCTTCATTTCTGTTGAAGAAGGCGAAAAAGTGCCTGCGGGTACGGTTTTGGCAAAAATATCCAGATCCGCTTCCAAAACTCGCGATATTACCGGTGGTTTGCCGAGAGTAACCGAGTTGTTCGAAGCTAGGAGCCCCAATGACCCTGCAATTGTTTCTGAAATTGAAGGTGTTGTTAAATTCGGTGCACGCAAAAAAGGTTCACGCGAAATTATTGTGGAATCGTTCGATGGAACAATTCAGAAAGTATACAATGTACCTTACGGAAAGCATGTTCTTGTTCAGGAAGGTGATGAAATACCTGCCGGTGAAAAAATTACAGACGGTCCGGTGGATCCTCACGATATCCTGAAAATCAAAGGTACAAATGCTGTGCAGGAATATTTGGTGAATGAAATTCAGGACGTGTACAGACTTCAAGGTGTGAAAATAAATGACAAGCACATTGAGGTAATTGTTCGTCAGATGTTAAGAAAACTCAGAGTGATCAACTCGGGAGATACATTATTCATCGAAGAGGATCTCGTAAACAGAGTAAAACTACTCGAAGAAAACGAAAGACTCAGAAATATGGTTGTAGTGGAAGATCCCGGTGGTTCCAAATTGAAAGTCGGACAGTTGATCACGAGATTCAAATATCGTGAAATACAGAACGATTTGAAGAGAAAAGAAAAAGAACCGTTGAAAGTAAGAGATGCAGAACCTGCAACATTCGACAACGTATTGCTTGGTATTACACAATCTGCAATCTCTACAGAAAGCTTTATCTCTGCTGCTTCCTTCCAGGAAACAACAAAAGTACTTACCAATGCTGCAATTGAAGCCAAGGAAGATTACCTCCTCGGATTGAAAGAAAACGTGGTTATGGGTAATTTAATCCCGGCCGGAACAGGCTTGAAAAAGTACAAAAATATCATCTTGGAAGAAGAAGAGAGAAGAGCAAAAGAAAAAGATGAAGCTGAGAAACAACAAACTGAAGAAGATTCATCAAAAGAAGAAAAAATAAGCTAGTAACTCTTTAAATATTGGTCAAGAATTCTTGACATTTCAGAAAATTCTCTCTATATTGAGAGTCTGAATTTTGTTAGAAAAGGTAAAATTTTTCAGGAGGATTTACGTGCCAACAATAAACCAGTTGGTAAGAAAAGGTAGGAAACAAATAGTTTCCAAAAGCAAGTCGAGAGCATTAGATGCATGCCCTCAAAAGCGTGGTGTTTGTACGAGAGTTTACACAACAACACCAAAGAAACCGAACTCGGCTTTGAGAAAAGTTGCGAGAGTTCGTTTAACTAACGGTATTGAAGTAACTGCTTATATCCCGGGCGAAGGACATAATCTTCAAGAGCACTCTATCGTAATGATCAGAGGCGGAAGAGTTAAAGACCTTCCGGGTGTTCGCTACCATATTATTCGCGGCACACTGGATACAGGCGGTGTAGATGACCGTAAACAAGGAAGATCTAAATACGGCGCTAAAAAACCTAAGGCTAAGTAAGAGATATGAGAAAGAGAAGAGCAGAAAAACGTTATATCAAACCAGATCCGAAGTTTAACGACGTATTGGTTGCAAAGTTCATCAACTACTTGATGTGGGACGGAAAGAAAACCGCTGCACGCAGAGTAGTTTACGAAGCTTTCGACTTGATTGAAAAGAGAACCAAGGAAAATGCTTTGGAAGTTTTCAAGAAAGCAGTAAATAATGTTCAACCTCTTATTGAAGTACGAAGCAGAAGAGTTGGTGGTGCTACTTATCAAGTTCCTATGGAAGTGCGCCCCGATAGAAGAATTGCCTTGGCTTTTAGATGGTTGAGAAACTATTCCAGAGACAGAAAAGAAAGAACAATGGCCGAAAAATTGGCCGCAGAACTTATTGCTGCATCCAAAGGTGAAGGTACTGCCGTTAAAAAGAAAGACGATACGCATAGAATGGCTGAAGCAAATAAAGCATTTGCTCACTTTAAATGGTAACGATGTTTAAGAAAGGATTAAGATGTCGCATAAACGAGTAGACATATCAAGGATACGAAATATAGGAATTATGGCGCATATAGACGCCGGTAAGACCACTACTACAGAAAGAATATTATATTATACAGGTAAAGTTCATAGAATCGGCGAAGTTCACGACGGAGCCGCAACAATGGACTGGATGGAGCAAGAAAAAGAGCGTGGTATTACAATTACCAGTGCTGCCACAACATGTTTCTGGAGAGATCACCAAATTAATATTATCGATACACCCGGCCACGTTGATTTTACTGTTGAAGTTGAAAGAGCTCTTAGAGTTCTCGACGGCGCTATCGCACTTTTCTGTGCAGTTGGCGGTGTTGAACCTCAAAGTGAAACCGTATGGCGTCAGGCTGACAAATACGGTGTTCCTAGAATCGCTTTCGTAAATAAAATGGACAGAACCGGTGCGGATTTCTACAATGTATTGGATATGATGAAAGACCGCTTGAAAGCGAATGCAATTCCGATCACATTGCCTATTGGTGCCGGAGATATGTTTGCCGGTGTTATCGATCTAATTGAAATGAAAGCCAGAATGTATCACGAAGATACAATGGGCGCTACTTTCGAAGATATTGAAATTCCTTCCGATTTGCTTCCGGTTGCAGAAAAATACAGAACTATTATGTTGGAAGCTGTTTCGGATGTTGACGATACATTATTGGAAAAATACCTTGAAGGCGAAGAAATCACTAAAGAAGAAGTGACTGCCGTATTGCAAAAAGCAACAAGACAGTTGAAAATCATTCCTGTAATTTGTGGTTCTTCCTTCAAAAATAAAGGTGTACAAAAATTATTAGATTGCGTGGTTGACTTTTTGCCTTCCCCGACTGATATCGGAGAAATTGCCGGTCATCATCCACGTAAAAACGACGAAGTTGTTCGTCAAATTAGTGAAAAAGAAAAGTTTACTGCTTTGGCATTCAAAATTATGACTGACCCTTATGTTGGAAAACTCACATTTTGCAGAGTTTACAGCGGTCAACTTAAAGCAGGTTCTTATGTTTATAACTCCGTTAGCGAAAAGAAAGAAAGAGTAGGTAGAATTCTTTTAATGCACGCTAACAGAAGAGAAGATATGGACGAAGTTCGCGCAGGCGATATTTGTGCAATTGTCGGTTTGAAAAATACCAGAACCGGCGACACGCTTTGCGACGAATCAGATCCGATCATTCTCGAAAGAATGGAATTCCCGGAACCGGTTATTCAGATTGCAATTGAACCTAAGACCAAAGCAGATCAAGATAAATTATCCGACGCTCTTACGAAATTGAGCGACGAAGATCCCACTTTCAGAGTAAAAGTGGATGAAGAAACCGGGCAAACACTCATTAGTGGTATGGGTGAGCTTCACTTGGAAATTCTGGTTGACAGAATGAAAAGGGAATTTAAGGTTGAAGCAAATATCGGTAAACCACAAGTTGCCTACAGAGAAACCATCACTAAAACGGTTCAGTCGGAAGGTAAATTTGTTAAGCAATCTGGCGGACGCGGTAAGTATGGTCATGTGGTTATCGAGATTTCGCCTAATGAACCCGGAAAAGGATTTGAATTTGAAAATGCAATTATTGGCGGAGCTATTCCTAAAGAATATATTCCGGCAGTTGCAAAAGGTATAGAAGACGCCATGAAAAATGGCGTGTTAGCCGGTTATCAAGTTGTAGATGTTAAAGTTAAACTATACGACGGTTCTTACCATGATGTTGATTCGGACGAAATTTCCTTCAAAGTTGCCGGTGCTATGGCATTCAGAGATGGTGCTTTGAAAGCAGGTCCGGTTATACTTGAACCGATTATGAAAGTTGAAGTTATTACGCCGGAAGAATATTTAGGCGACGTAATGGGAGACTTGAACTCGAGACGTGGTAAGATAGAAGGATTCTCGGCTCGTAAAGATGCTCAGGTAATTAGAGCTCATGCTCCATTATCTGAAATGTTTGGTTACGCAACCAATTTGCGTTCCATGACACAAGGAAGAGCGATTTATACAATGCAATTTGAAAATTATCAAATCGCTCCTAAATCCGTTGCTGATGAAATTTTGGAAAAATCACCGAAACCAAAATCAATTGAAGCATAAATAAATAGTACTTTATAAAAGAAAATAAACAACAAGGAGTTATCGATGGCAAAAGAAAAATTTGATAGGAGTAAGCCTCACGTAAATATAGGTACTATTGGACACGTGGATCACGGTAAAACTACTCTTACTGCAGCCATTACAATGGCTTTGGCTAAAAGAGGTTTGTCAGAAAAAAGAACCTTCGATTCAATTGACAACGCACCTGAAGAAAGAGAACGCGGTATTACAATTGCTACCGCTCACGTAGAATACCAGACCGAAAACAGACACTACGCTCACGTAGACTGTCCCGGTCACGCTGACTACGTTAAAAACATGATTACTGGTGCTGCTCAGATGGACGGCGCAATCTTGGTTGTTGCTGCAACTGACGGTCCTATGCCTCAAACAAGAGAGCACATCTTGCTTGCTCGTCAGGTAGGTGTTCCAAGAATCGTTGTATTTATGAATAAAGTTGATATGGTTGACGACGAAGAGCTTTTGGAATTGGTTGAAATGGAATTAAGAGAACTCTTGAGCGAATATGAATTCCCGGGAGACGAAATTCCGATCATCAAAGGTTCTGCTCTTCAAGCATTGGAAGCTGCTTCCGACGACAGCGTAAGCTGGGAAGACGAAAGATTGAAATGCATCTTCGAATTAATGGATGCTGTTGACGAATATGTTCCTCTTCCGGAAAGAGATGTTGATAAACCTTTCTTGATGCCTGTTGAAGACGTATTCTCAATTACCGGTCGTGGTACAGTTGCTACCGGTAGAGTAGAAAGAGGCGAAATCAAACTCAACGAAGAAGTTGAATTGATCGGTCTCGGAATGCACAAGAAAACAGTTGTTACCGGTATCGAAATGTTCCGTAAAGAGTTGGATTCAGCTCTCGCCGGTGATAATGCTGGTCTTCTTTTAAGAGGTGTTGATAAAAAAGAAATAGAAAGAGGTATGGTACTTGCTAAACCCGGTTCTATTACACCTCACAAAAAATTCGAAGGCGAAGTTTACGTATTGTCGAAAGACGAAGGTGGACGTCACACTCCATTCTTCAACGGTTACAGACCTCAGTTCTACTTCCGTACAACTGACGTAACCGGTGTTGCTACATTACCAGAAGGAACAGAAATGGTTATGCCCGGAGATAATGTTAAACTTTCAGTTGAACTTATTAGCGAAATCGCAATGGAAGAAGGATTGAGATTCGCTATCCGCGAAGGCGGTAGAACTGTTGGTGCCGGAGTTGTAACCAAGATAATTGAATAAGATACATAGTTATTTATAAATGATGGGAAGGTTCGCCTTCCCATCTTTATCTAATATAAGGAGAAAAAAGTTGCCTGGTCAAAAAATTAGAATTAAGCTTAAGTCTTACGATCATATTTTGATTGACAAGTCAACAGAAAAGATTATTAAGACCGTTAAATCAACCGGAGCTGTAGTTTCCGGACCGATTCCACTTCCTACAAGAAGATCGGTATTTACGGTATTGCGTTCGCCACATGTGGATAAAAAATCGCGCGAACAGTTTGAAATTAGATCTCATAAAAGAATAATTGACATTCATAACAGTAATAACAAAACCGTCGATGCATTGAGCAAATTGGATATTCCGGCGGGTGTGGATATTGAGATTAAGTTATAAGGATTAATGATATGCCCGGATTGTTAGGTAAAAAATTAGGAATGGCAAATATTTTCGACGAACAAGGAAAGTTACTTCCGGTAACTGCCATTGAACTTGGTCCTTGCAAAGTCGTTAATGTTAAAACCAAAGAAAAAGACGGATACGAAGCATTACAACTTGGATTTGGCGAAAGAAAGGCTAAACATACAAACAAGCCTTTGACCGGATATTTCAAAAATCAAAATGTAGAAGCTGCCAGAATTTTGAAAGAATTTAAGAATTTTAACGTTGCCGATTATAATGTTGGCGATACCTTAACCGTAGAACTTTTTGCCGAAGGCGATAAAGTAACGGTGAAAGGAACAAGCAAAGGAAAAGGTTTTCAAGGTGTAATGAAACGCCACGGTTTTGGTGGTGTTGGCGGCACAACTCACGGTCAAGGCGATAGATTAAGAGCTCCCGGTTCAATTGGACAAAGTTCTTATCCTTCCAGAGTTCTTAAAGGAACCAGAATGGCTGGAAGAACCGGTGGTTCAAGCGTTACTGTTAAAAACTTGAAAGTTGTGAAGGTATTCCCTGATAAGAATATAATATTCGTTAAAGGTGCGGTACCTGGTGCAGTTAATTCAATTGTCGAAGTAAATAAGTAGTTTGGATTGAATGATGAAATTAGATGTACTTAAAATAGACGGAAAGAAATCAGGCGAACAGATTGAATTATCTGATGATATTTTTGCTATCGAGCCTAACGATCATGTGATTTATTTGGATGTTAAGGCATATTTAGCTAATCAAAGGCAAGGAACCCACAAAGCTAAGGAACGCGGCGAAGTAAGAGGCGGCGGAAAGAAACCTTGGCGTCAAAAAGGTAGAGGAACTGCCAGAGCCGGTACAACCAGATCTCCTTTGTGGGTTGGCGGTGGAACCATATTTGGTCCTCGTCCCAGAAATTACAGACAAAAGCTAAATGTGAAAGTTAAAAGATTAGCTCGTAAATCTGCTCTTTCCTACAAGGCAAAAGCAGAGCAGATATTGGTAGTTGAAGATTTCAATTTCGATACGCCAAAAACAAAAGAATTTGTAAATATGTTGGAAGCATTGAAGCTTAGCGGCAAAAAAGTATTGCTTCTTACAAACGGAAAACAGGAAAATGTTTACTTGAGCGGAAGAAATATTCCCAAAGTAAATATTTTGGAAGCCAACAAAGCTGCGACATATCACCTATTGAATAATCAAGTGATTGTTATGCAGAAAAGCGCAGTAGAAAGTTTAATAAGCACGTTAAATTAAAGCTTGGACTTAAAGATGAAATCAGTTTTGATAAGACCGTTAGTAACCGAAAAGATGACAAATATTTCCGAAGAAGGAAATAAATACGGCTTCATTGTTGATTACGACGCAAATAAAATTGAAATAGCTAAGGCCGTTAAAGAAAAATTCGAAGTGGATGTTCTTGCGGTTAATACTGTTAGACATAAAGGGAAAGCGAAAACTCAATTCACAAAGAAAGGTCGTTTTTCCGGTAGAACGCCCAGATATAAAAAGGCGATAGTAACGATTAAAGAAGGTCAAACAATTGACTTATTTGGTGAAGTTTAGTTAGGTATTGGAGTTTAGTAAATGGCTATAAGAAAATTAAAACCGATGACTCCAGCGACAAGATTTATGTCGGTGTCAGCTTTTGATGAAATTACAAAAACTAGTCCCGAAAAATCTTTAACCGTTTCTCTTAAGAAAAGCGGCGGAAGAAACAATAAGGGAAGAGTAACCTCCAGACATCGCGGTGGCGGTCATAAGAGAAAATATAGAATTATCGACTTTAAGAGAGATAAATTTGGAATTCCGGCTAAGGTTTTTTCCATTGAATACGATCCGAATCGTTCTGCCAGAATAGCATTACTCCATTATGCCGATGGCGAAAAGAGATACATTTTGGCTCCGAACGGATTGAAAGTTGGAGATACTGTTACCTCCGGTGAAGGTTCCGAAATTAAAGTTGGTAATGCATTAAAATTAAAAGATTTACCGTTGGGTTCTTTTATTCACAATGTTGAATTGAAACCCGGCAAAGGTGGTCAGTTAGGAAGATCCGCCGGTGCCTCCATTCAGTTGATGGCTAAGGAAGGAAAATATGCTACATTGAAAATGCCTTCCGGCGAAGTTAGAATGATCAACCTCGAATGTATGGCAACATACGGAACGGTTGGAAATTCCGATCATGAAAATGTTAGCCTTGGTAAAGCTGGTAGAAGCCGTTGGTTGGGTCGTAGACCTCACGTAAGAGGTGTTGCAATGAACCCGGTAGATCACCCGATGGGTGGTGGTGAAGGTAAAACTTCAGGTGGTGGCCATCCGGTTTCCCCTTGGGGTCAGCCTGCTAAGGGTCTGAAAACTCGTAAGAAAAGAAAAGAATCTAATAAATACATTATCAGAAGAAGAAAAAGCTAGAGATTAGGTTATGCCAAGATCAATTAAAAAAGGTCCATTTGTAGATTATAAGTTACTTAAAAAAGTACGTGACTTAAACGAAAAAAATCAGAAGAAGATTATCAAAACTTGGTCTCGTGCAAGTATGATAATTCCGGAATTTGTTGGTCATACTATTGCAGTGCACAATGGAAACAAAATGGTTCCGGTTTACATTTCGGAAAATATGGTTGGTCATAAATTAGGTGAATTTGCACCGACCAGAATTTTCAGAGGTCATCCCGGAACAAAAGCAGAAAAAGCAGCGAGAAAGAAATAGGTATTGAGGATATTGATAAATGGAAGCAAGAGCGACACATAGGTACATAGGTTCATCGCCGAGAAAAATGAGATTGGTTATAGACCAAATTCGCGGCGAAAGCGTGGACAAAGCTTTGGAAATTTTACACTTTAGTCCTAAGCATGCTGCAAAGGATGCTGAAAAAGTTTTAAGATCTGCAGTTGCGAATCTTTTCCAAAAGGACGAAGATACACAACACGATCCGGCAAATCTTTTTGTTAAAGAAGTATTTGTTAATCAAGGTCCTACCTTGAAAAGAATTCAGCCTGCCCCAATGGGTAGAGCATACCGGATTCGTAAAAGATCAAATCATTTAACAATAGTTGTAGCAACTAAGAGTTAATTTCAGGAGGATTTTTTGGGTCAGAAAACAAATCCAATAGGTTTAAGAGTCGGTGTTATTAGAGGATGGGAATCCAACTGGTACGAAAAAGGTAGCTACGCCGATAAGTTAGTGGAAGACAAAAACATCCGTCTTTATATCAGAAAAAGATTGGCAAAAGGCGGTATTTCAAGAATTGTTGTAAATCGTACTTCTAAAAACGTAATTCTCAACATTCACACTTCACGCCCCGGCGTTGTGATTGGGAAGAGCGGTAAAGAAATCAATCAGTTGGAAGAAGAATTAAAGAAATTTACCGGTAAAGATGTTAAAGTTCAGATCTCTGAAATTAAACGTCCTGAATTAGATGCCAGATTGACTGCAGAGAATATCGCTTCTCAGTTAACCGGTAGAGTTTCATTCCGTCGTGCAATGAAAGGTGCTATACAGAATGCACGCAGAATGGGAGCCGAAGGAATCAGAATTATGTGTTCGGGAAGATTAGGCGGAGCCGAAATGGCCAGAACCGAACAATACAAAGAAGGAAAAATTCCTTTGCATACATTAAGAGCCGATATAGATTATGCAACTGCGACCGCTCAAACCATTTATGGTTCGATTGGTGTGAAAGTTTGGATTTATCGTGGCGAAGTTTTAGGTAAAAGAATTGCTGAATAAAGTTTAACTGGAGTTTTTGCTATGTTAATGCCGAAAAGAGTAAAATATAGAAAATCGCATCGCGGAAGAAGAAAAGGGAAAGCCCAACGCGGTCATTTAGTAAGTTTTGGCGATTTTGGTTTGAAAGCGACCGAAGCTGCATGGATCACTTCCAGACAGATTGAAGCTTGTCGTGTTGCCATGACCAGAAGAATGAAAAGAGATGGAAAAGTTTGGATTAGAATATTTCCCGATAAACCTGTTTCCAAAAAACCGTTGGAAACTCGTATGGGTAAAGGTAAAGGTGCACCCGAATTTTGGGTAGCTGTGGTAAAACCCGGCAGAGTGCTTTTTGAAGTAGCCGGTGTTTCCAAAGAATTGGCATACGAAGCAATGACTTTGGCTTCGCATAAATTGCCTATTAAAACTAAAATAATAACTCGACCAGATTACACAGAAGAATAAAGGTAATCGTTATGAAGATGTACGAAATAAGAGAAATGAGCAACGAAGAATTGCTTAAAAGAATTGAAGAAGAAGAAATAAATTTGGTGGACTTAAGATTCCAGAATGCGGTTAAAACTTTAACCAATACTGCAAAAATCCGCCAAACACGCAGAGACATTGCGAGAATGAAAACTCTGCTTCGCCAGAGAGAATTGGAAGCTAAAAAAGAGAATAAAAACTAAGGAGTGAGTGAAGTTTTATGTCAGAACGCGGAACAAGAAAGACCAGAGTTGGCGTTGTTATTAAAAACAAAATGGATAAGAGTATTGTAGTTGCGATTGAAAGACGCGTTTCTCATCCTTTGTATAGAAAGTATTTTAAGAAAACAACCAAACTGATGGCTCACGACGAAAAGAATGAATGCGGAGTTGGTGACGTAGTGAAGATAATGGAAACCAGACCGCTGAGCAAAAATAAAAATTGGCGTTTGGTAGAAATAGTTGAAAAAGCGAAGTAATTCGGTACGAGAAGGAGTAGCTTGAGATGGTACAACAAGAAACAAATTTAGTAGTTGCAGATAATTCCGGTGCTAAAAAGGTTCGCTGCATTAAGGTTTTGGGTGGAAGTAAAAGAAGATATGCTTCCGTTGGCGACACTATTGTAGTTGCCGTTAAAGCCGCAATCCCTAATGGCGGTGTGAAAAAAGGAGATGTTTCTCGTGCAGTTGTAGTAAGAACTAAAAAAGAAATTCGCAGACCAGATGGTTCTTACATCAGATTCGATGAGAATGCAGCAGTTCTTTTGAACAATCAAAACGAACCGAGAGGAACCCGTATTTTCGGACCGGTTGCTCGCGAACTGCGCGATAAGAAATTCATGAAAATTATTTCTTTAGCACCAGAAGTATTATAAGGAATAGGTAGCTGATATGAAAATTAAAAAAGATGATAATGTTGTTGTAATTGCCGGAAACGATGCCGGAAAAACCGGAAAAGTCTTGAAAGTTTTTCCTAAGAAAAATAGAGTGATTGTTGAAGGCGTTAACATCAGAAAACGTCATACTAAACCTAACCAACAATATCCCAACGGAGCTATTGTTGAAAAGGAAATGCCGATTGACGCATCGAACGTTATGATCATCGATCCTAAAACTAATGAACCTACTAGAATAGGTAAGAAACTTATAATCGATGAAAAAACCGGCAAACAGAAAAGTGTGAGAATCTATAAATCAAGTGGCGAAATGTTAGCTTAATTTTAAGGATTAGAACTAACTATGGCAAAGAAAAAGACAGAAACAAAGAAAAAAGCTGACGAAGTAAAAGTTGAAGAAAAAGTGACTCCTCGTTTGTTCACTAAATACAAAGAGGAAATTGCACCGAATTTGATGAAACAATTTTCGTATAAAAGCGTAATGCAAGTACCCAAATTGGAAAAAATTGTTGTTAATATGGGTATTGGCGATGCGGTTCAAGATTCCAAAGCGTTGGACGAAGCTGTTGCAGATATGCAGACCATCACGGGTCAAAAAGCTCTTATCAGAACTGCAAAAAAATCGGTTTCTAACTTCAAATTAAGAGAAGGAATGAAAATCGGTGCGAAAGTTACTCTTCGCAAAGAAAAAATGTATGAGTTTTTAGATAGATTGGTTTCAGTTGCTCTTCCCCGTGTAAGGGATTTTAGAGGAATTTCCGATAAATCTTTCGACGGAAGAGGAAACTATACTCTTGGAATTAAAGAGCATATTATATTCCCTGAAATCAATGTAGATAAAGTAAGTAAAATTCGTGGAATGGATATTACTTTTGTAACCACGGCAAAAACAGACCAGGAAGGTTACGAATTGCTTTCACAGTTTGGTGTTCCGTTCCGTAAAAAAGAAATGAATCAAGGTTAAGGTAGGAATATGGCAAGAAAATGCATGGCTGCCCGCGAGGCAAAGAGAAGAAAATTAGTTGCTAAATATGCTGACCTAAGAAAAGAATTAAAAGCAAAAGGCGATTACGAAGCATTGCAGAAATTACCTAAAAATGCTTCGCCGGTAAGAGTGCACAACCGTTGCATGATGACCGGAAGACCGCGTGGATATTATAGAAAATTCGGAATTTCGAGATTAGTTTTTCGCGAAATGGCTTTAAGAGGCGAAATTCCGGGTGTTAAAAAATCAAGTTGGTAATTAAGGGAGAATTTAAATGCCAGTAACTGATCCGATAGCAGATTATTTGACAAGAATTAGAAACGCTGTTAAAGCAGGAAAGAGATGGGTTGAAATTCCTTCCTCAGGTATGAAGGAAAATTTGGCTAAGATTATGAAAGAAAATAATTTCATAAGAGACTATGAAATTATTGAAGATAATAAACAAAACGTTCTTAAAATTTATTTGAAATATGTTGACGGCGAACCTTCTATTACCGGTTTGAAAAGAATAAGCAAACCTGGTCTTAGAAAATATGCCGAAGCAAATAATATTCCTAGAGTTTTGAACGGTTTGGGTATTTGTGTTGTTTCCACTTCCAAAGGTTTGCTTACAGATAAGCAAGCCAGAGAAGAAAATGTTGGTGGTGAGTTAATCTGTTACATTTGGTAATTTATTTAACGGAGTTTTAAAGTGTCTAGAATAGGTAAAAAACCGGTTAACATTAAAGACGTAGAAGTTAAGTTAGACGGACAGAATATAAAAGTTAAAGGTAAGTTGGGAGAATTGGAAAGAACAATTCATCCTAATATGACAGTAGAAATTGAAGGTGACGAATTATTTGTAAAACGTCCGAATGATCAAAAAGCCAACAGAGCTTTACACGGTTTAACTCGTGCTTTGATTCAGAATATGGTAACTGGTGTTACCGAAGGATACACAAAATCGTTGGACATAGTAGGTGTTGGATTCAGAGCTGAATTAAAAGGAAGTAACCTTTTGTTGAATATCGGTTATTCCCATCCAATCTATTTTATGCCTCCGGCAGAAGTTAAATTGGAAGTTCCCGCTCCTACACAAATTAAAATTTCGGGAATTGATAAAGAATTGGTTGGTTTGGTTGCTGCAAAAATAAGATCATTCAGAAAGCCTGAACCATACAAAGGAAAAGGAATCAGATATTCAGACGAACAGATTATCAGAAAAGCTGGTAAAACTGCAGGAAAATAAAAGCAGGAGATTAGGAAAAAGATGTTGACTAAATATTTATCTAGAAGAGAAAAGAAAAAAATTAGAATCAAAAAGAAAATTTTCGGAACCTCCGAACGTCCGAGAGTTTCTGTATATAGAAGTTTGACTCAAATTTATGCTCAAGTAATCGATGATACTGTTGGCAAAACATTATTCTCGGCATCTTCCTTGTCCAAAGAAATTGCCGACGATATTAAAAAAGCCGAAGGTAAAGTTGCCAAAGCAGCAATTGTCGGAGAATTTTTAGCGAAAAAAATTAAAGAAGCCGGAATAGAAAGCGTAGTATTCGACAGAAGCGGATACGCATATCACGGTAGAGTTAAAGCACTTTGCGAAGGAATTCGTAAAGGCGGAATAAAGGTTTAAGCCTTGCCGGGTCGTCTAACGGTAGGACAGCGGCCTTTGGAGCCGTATGTACAGGTTCGAATCCTGTCCCGGCAGCAAAGTAAAATTGAAAGTCATAAATTCTGAAGTATAGGAGAATAAATTGAAACCAAAAAAAATATCGGGTTTAGAAGGACTTAAGGAAAAAGTTGTTCATATCAACAGAGTAGCAAAGGTTGTGAAAGGTGGACGCCGTTTCTCATTCAATGCTATTGTTGTTGTAGGTGACGGAAACGGACATGTAGGCGTTGGTTTAGGTAAAGCTAACGAAGTTACGGATGCAATCTCCAAAGGAATTGACGACGCAAAGAAAAACGTATATCACGTTCCGGTTGTAAAAGGAACAATCCCTCACGAAATTATAGGTAAATATGGTGCGGGTAAAGTGTTGTTGAAACCGGCTTCTCCCGGTACGGGTGTTATTGCCGGTGGTGGTGTGCGTGCGGTATTGGAAGCAGCCGGAGTACAGGATATACTTACCAAATCCCTCGGTTCATCTAATCCGCATAACCAAGTTAAAGCTACTTTGGCAGGATTGTTGAATTTGATTGATGCCAGAACTATGGCAGCAAAACGCGGAATGTCTGTTAGTGAATTGTTTAATGCTTAATTGAGGATGAGCATGGCTAAGAAATTGAAGATTACACAAACTAGAAGTATTATCGGAAGAAAAAAAGACCAAAAGCTTACAATTGAAGCTTTAGGCTTGGGAAGACCAAATTACAGTAGAGTACATAACGATACTCCTCAGATTAGAGGAATGATAAATAAAGTTTCTCACTTAGTTAAAGTAGAAGAAATCGAAGAATAGGTGATTAAATGGATATTTTGAGCAATTTAAGATACGCAAAAGGTTCTGTAAAAAAACGCAAGAGAGTTGGTAGAGGAGAAGGATCCGGCCATGGTGGAACCGCTACACGTGGTATGAACGGCCAAAAATCGCGTTCCGGCGCTAAACACCGCGCATGGTTCGAAGGTGGTCAAATGCCATTACAAAGACGCGTTCCTAAAAAAGGTTTTACAAATATATTTAAAATTCAATATCAACCTATCAACTTAAGCCGTCTGCAAAAACTTGCGGATGAAAATAAATTTGAAAATAATGTTGTTTCTCCGGCTGCATTGTACAAAGCCGGTGTAATCAACAAAGCCGTTCCTTACAAAATTTTGGGTAATGGCGAATTGACTGCGAAGCTGGAAATTGAAGCTCATGCTTTCAGCGCTTCGGCAAAAGAAAAAATTGAAAAAGCTGGTGGTACTATTAAAGAGATTAAAGCTTAATGGGAAAATTTCAGGACACATTCCGGAATATTTTTAAGATTCACGAGCTGCGTCAGAGAATAATCTATACGCTTAGTTTGCTCGTGATAGTGAGAGTTGGTTCTCACATTACACTGCCCGGCATCGATGCTGGGTTACTTGCAGATGCAATGTCTAACAACACATCGAACAACCTATTCGGATTTTACGATATGTTCGTTGGTGGTGCATTTAAAAATGCAGCACTATTTGCTTTGGGTATTATGCCCTACATTAGTGCATCCATTATCATTCAGTTGTTAGGCGCTGTAGTTCCCTACTTCCAAAAACTTCAGAGAGAAGGGGAAGAGGGAAGAAAGAAAATCACTCAGTTGACAAGATACGGAACTGTTTTAATATCATTGTTCCAGGCTTGGGGTATTACAATTCACCTCAATAGTATCAGTTTTAACGGACAACCTGTTATTCCTGCAGAGGTTTCGGGAATAGGATTCACAATTTCTTCTGTGGTATTTTTGGTTGCCGGTACGGTATTCATGATGTGGATGGGTGAACAGATAACAGATAAAGGTGTTGGAAACGGTATTTCCCTTATTATCTTTATCAACATTATCAATAGATTACCCTTCGCCATGCTCGACGAATTCCGTCTTTTGAATTCCGGTCAAAGAAACATTGTGATAGAAATTGTAATTCTTGCTTTCATGGCATTGATCATTGCCGGTGTTGTTTTGGTTACACAAGGAACGAGAAGAATTCCGGTTCAATACGCCAAGAGAGTTGTTGGAAGAAAAGTTTACGGCGGAGTAACTCAATATATTCCATTAAGAGTGAATACCGCAGGCGTTATGCCTATTATATTTGCTCAATCTATTATGTTTATTCCGAGCACATTATTGTCTTTCTTCCCGGATAATGAATTAATGCAAACATTTGCATCTTATTTCGATTATACATCATTTTCTTATGCTGTAATTTACGGATTGATGATTGTGTTCTTTACATATTTCTATACGGCAATCGCATTCAATCCACAGGATGTTGCAGAAAATATAAAGAAACAAGGTGGCTTTATCCCGGGCATTCGCCCTGGTAAGCAAACAGCGGAATTTATAGATAATATATTAACAAAAATTACTTTGCCCGGTTCTATATTCTTGGCCATTGTAGCAATATTGCCGGCATTTATTACAAGAATGGGAGTATCGGGAAGTTTTGCATCTTTCTTTGGCGGAACCAGTCTGTTGATTATAGTTGGTGTTGCACTTGATACTCTGCAACAAATAGAATCACATTTAACCATGCGTCATTACGACGGATTTATGAAATCCGGAAAATTACGCGGTAGAAGAAGCTAAAGAGAGAGTTGTTCTTTGATTTTAATTAAATCAAAAAAAGAAATAGATTTTATAAGAGAAAGTTGTAAGATAGTTGCGGAAACTTTGCAGATGTGCAAAGCATACGCAAAAGAAGGAATAACAACAGGGGAATTGGATAAAATTGCCGAAGATTACATCAGAAGTAACGATGCAATTCCCGCTTTCAAGGGTTATTCCCAAGGCAATGCACCCGGGTTTCCGGGAACGATTTGTGCTTCGGTTAACGAAGAAGTTGTTCACGGTATACCGGGCAACAGAGTTCTTAAAAATGGTGATATAATTTCGATTGACGTCGGAGTTCTCAAAAACAAATATTACGGTGATGCGGCATTAACTGTTGCTATTGGCGAAATATCGGATGAAAAAAAGAGATTGATGGAAGTAACTGAAAAGTCTCTTTACAAAGGTATTGAAGCCGCCGTGGCAGGCAATAGAATAGGAGATATTTCCTATGCCGTTCAAGAGTTTGTTGAATCCAACGGATTTTCGATTGTAAGGGAACTTTGCGGTCACGGAGTTGGTAGGTATTTGCACGAAGAACCGCAGATTCCAAATTTCGGGCCCAAAGGTAAAGGACCCGTTATTAAGAACGGAATGACGTTAGCAATTGAACCGATGGTTAATGCCGGAAAACATTTTGTTGATGTTGCCAAAGACGGATGGACAGTTTTTGCGAGCGATAGAAAGCCATCTGCACATTTTGAACATTCGATAGCAATTATAGACGGAAAACCGGAAATATTAACGGTAGCATAAATTATGGCTAAACAAGGTGCAATAAAAGTAGACGGAGTGGTAACCGAAACATTGCCAAACGCAACTTTCAAAGTGAAGTTGGATAATGGGCATGAAATATTGGCTCATATATCTGGAAAAATGCGAATGCATTACATTAAAATTTTGGTAGGGGATAAAGTTTCTGTTGAACTTTCTCCTTACGATTTGAATAAAGGTAGAATTACTTATAGATATAAATAGCGGAGTCTTGTGATGAAAGTCAGAGCTTCAGTAAAGAAGATGTGTAAAGATTGTAGAATTATCAAAAGAAAAGGCGTTGTACGAGTGATTTGTAAAAATCCAAAGCACAAGCAACGTCAAGGTTAATTAATTAAGGAGGTATTGATTTGGCTCGTATAGCAGGTGTCGACTTACCGAAGAACAAAAAAGCTTATATTGGATTGACCTACATTCACGGTATTGGTCAGCATACGGCTCTTACAGTTTGCGAAAAAGCAAAAGTGGATCCGAACAAAAAAATATCCGATCTTACAGAGAACGAAGTTGCGGAAATAAGAGCTATACTGACTGCAGATTATAAAGTTGAAGGTGCTCTTAGGAGTGAAGTTCAACAGAATATAAAAAGATTGATGGATATAGGATGTTACCGTGGATTAAGACACAGAAGAGGTTTACCTGTTCGAGGACAAAGAACCAAAACCAATTCCAGAACAAGAAAAGGTAAACGTAAAACTGTCGCAGGTAAGAAAAAAGCACCAGGTAAGAAATAGTTAATAATCAGGAGTAGTGAATTGGCTAAGACTTCAAGAAAAACGAAAAAGAAAGTTCATGTAGATGCAATGGGTATAGCCCATATAAAAGCATCGTTTAATAATATTATTGTAACGATTACCGATATTTACGGAAATACAATATCATGGTCTTCGGCTGGAAAGAACGGATTCAAGGGTTCAAGAAAAAACACACCCTTTGCTTCCCAAGTAACTGCCGAAGCAGCAGCTAAAGAAGCATATGATTTAGGTCTTCGTAAAGTTGATGTATTAGTAAAAGGTCCCGGTGCGGGAAGAGAAGCAGCTATCCGTGCTTTGAATACAGCCGGATTGCAGATATTATCTATAAAAGATATTACACCAATACCGCACAACGGATGCAGACCACCGAAAAGAAGAAGAGTTTAATTAGGAGATATTGTAGATGGCAAGATATACCGGACCAAGCTGCAAATTATGCAGAAGAGAACGACAAAAATTATTCTTAAAAGGTAGCAAATGTCATTCGGAAAAATGTCCGCTTGAAAAGAAAAATTACATCCCGGGTCAACATGGTTTGGGACGTCGCGGCAAATATTCCGAATACGGAGTACAGCTACGCGAAAAACAAAAAGTTAAAAGAACTTACGGCCTTTTGGAGAGCCAATTCAGAGCTTATTTCGACAAAGCTAACCGCCAAAAAGGTGTTACCGGCGAAAACTTGATCAAACTGCTCGAAAGAAGATTGGATAATGTTGTTTACCGTTTAGGTTTTGCTCCCTCTCGCAAAGCTGCCCGTCAGCTTGTTCTTCATAACCACTTTTTGGTAAACGGCAAGCCGGTAAATATTCCTTCTTACATCGTTAATGTTGGCGACGAAGTAAGCGTAAGGGATAAAAGCAAAACACTCGATATCATTCACGAAGCATTGAGAAGAACAAAAGACAATCTTTATGGATGGTTGAGTGTAGATAAAGCGAATCTCAAAGGTAGATTTGAACAATTACCCGAAAGAGATCAAATACCGCTCAACGCTAACGAGCAATTAATTGTTGAGCTATATTCAAAATAATTTTTAATAATTGAGAGGATTCTAAATGAGCTATCCGTTTATAAAATTACCCGACGGCGTTATATTAGAAGAAGCAACAGCTACGAATACTTATGGCAAATTTACGGTACAACCTTTAGAGAGAGGATTTGGTGTTACGTTAGGTAATTCATTTAGAAGAGTGTTGCTCTCATCTTTAACCGGAGCGGCAATTACTGCAATCAAAATTGAAGGTGTATTGCACGAATTCACTACTGTTCCCGGTGTTGTGGAAGATGTAACAGAGATAGTACTTAATCTGAAGAAAGTGAGAATGAAAATTCTCGATAAGAAATCGGAAAAATTGGAAATTTCGGTTTCCGGTCCTTGTGACCTTACAGCACAAGCATTGCAAGATGCATGCGCAGACATTGAAATAATGAACCCGGATCAGCATATTGCTACACTTAACGAAGGCGCTAAGTTGAATATGGAAGTTCGCTTTGCAGTTGGTAAAGGTTACGTACCTTCGAATATGCAGCAAATACCTGATCAAACTATCGGGATTATTCCTATAGATTCAATCTTTACACCGATTAAGAACGTTAAATACGATGTGGAAAATGTTCGTATCGGCGAAAGTAACGAATTCGAAAAATTAACTTTGGAAGTAACGACAGACGGTACAATCAGTCCGGACGACGCACTTTCCAGCTGTGCTCAAATATTGAAAGATCATGTTCAATTATTCATTAATTTTGAAGTTGAACAGGAAGAAGAGCAAGTTGAAAGTGTGGAAGACGCAGAAACCGAAAGACTTCGCAAAATATTGCTTACCAGCGTAGACGATTTGGAATTAAGCGTTAGATCACACAATTGTTTGAAAGCTGCAAACATCAAAACATTGGGCGATCTTGTTCGCCGTGACGAATCCGAGATGTTGAAATTCAGAAATTTCGGTCGTAAATCGTTATCCGAATTAAGCGATATAGTTGATAACTATGGTTTGGAATTCGGAATGGATGTGGATAAAATCATTAATGCTAAAACTGACAAATAATTTATTAAGGTAGAAGAATGAGACATAGAGTTAAAGGCAGAAAATTAGGAAGAACTTCGGCTCATAGAGAAGCAACTTTAAGATTATTGGCTACTTCTCTTTTGAAACATAAAAAAATCAAAACTACCGTAGCCAAGGCAAAGGAATTAAGAACTTATGTTGAGCCTTTAATTACTAAAGCTAAAAACGACACCGTTGCTAATCGCAGACATGTAGCAAGATTTATCAAAGATAAAGAAGTTGTAAAAGAATTATTCGGTGAAATAATTGAAAAAATAGGCGACAGACCAGGTGGATATACACGCATTGTTAAACTTGGTCAACGTCGTGGTGATGCTGCAGAAATGGCGATTATAGAATTGGTTGACTTTGCCGCAGAAGGCGAAGAAAAACCAAAGAAAGCTAAAAAAGCAGAAAAAGTTGAAAAACCAGAAGTTCAAGAAGCCGAAGTAGTTGAAGAAACTACAGAGGAAACCAAGGCCGAAGAGGCAGCTGAAGAAGTTGCGGAAGCCGAGGTTGAAGAAAAGTCTGAAGAAGAAAATACAGAAGCCAAAGCCGAAGAATCTGCAGAAGAGCCGAAAGAAGAAGGTTCCGAGGATGCTCCGGCTGAAGAAGATAAAAAATAAGCGATTTTCCTTGGTTGTTTATTGAAAAGAGCAGTTGCTAAGCGGCTGCTCTTTTTATTTTAAATGGTGGATGTT
>CAZULK010000017.1:0-30758 GCA_964621225.1 uncultured Melioribacteraceae bacterium
TCAAGAATGATTGAATGATTGTCCGCCTATTGCGGAGATTGAATGATTGATTAAAACAAAATGAAATAAAGCACGCCCCTATACCTTATACCCTAAAACAC
The DNA here is from genome assembly GCA_964621225.1 of uncultured Melioribacteraceae bacterium. Taxonomy (GTDB): domain Bacteria; phylum Bacteroidota; class Ignavibacteria; order Ignavibacteriales; family Melioribacteraceae; genus CAYNUJ01. The sequence goes on from CAZULK010000017.1 coordinate 102, forward strand.
CCCGTTAAAGAAGCAAGCCCCCAAACCGTTCTCGGAAATAAAATAGCTCGGTTCGTTAGTTAAATATATTGCCAGCTATGACTTCTTCTTACTCTTCTCCTTCAGGTATTCATCGGTCAATTGGAAGAATTCGTCCCACTCTTCTTTGTCCTCTTTCATCTTTTTAATTTCTTCCAAATATTCCTTTGCGGAGATTTTATATTTTTCAAATATTTTTTGTTGATGTGCTTTTATCGAATCGGGAATGCCATGATAGAATTCCTCTACAACTAACAGGTCAACGTAAAGATGAGCCAATTTCTCTTTTTTCTCTTTGTTTATAGAATTGCATCCTGCAAACAGTAAAAGAGAAATAAAGAATAGACTAACTACGTTTACTTGCTTCGAATAAAATTTTCTTTTCACGTTCAGTCAAATTTTGATAGCCGCTGCGGCTGATTTTATCTAATATCCTGTCTATTTCCTCTTGATCAATTTCTTCTTCGGAATTACCGTTGATCTCATAAAATTCCGCATCAATAATATTTTCGTCCTTTGTTCTGAATGGTTTTCTGAACGAAGCGGAATTTTTTGAGGAACCTTTAGGCGTAAATGCATCTTTTAAAATATTAAAAAATCTTGAAAAATTAATTCCCCTTTTTCTGTCGTAAAGTACGAATAAGAATCCGCTTGCAGCTCCGCCAAGATGCGCCAGATGAGCAATAGGTTCTCCGGCATTTCCGACGGAGAAATATTCGATTGCAACCAAAAATCCTATTAAGTACTTAGCTTTTATAGGTATTGGCGGGAACAATAAGAAAATATACCTATCGGGATATGTCATCCCGAATGCCACCATAACACCGAAAACAGCTGCAGATGCTCCAACCGTAAATCCGCCGCTTAACCCCATTAAAGGAGTAAAGATCAATTGGAATAATCCACCCGTAATTCCGGCCAAAAGATAGAAGATCAAAAATTTCTGGCTTCCCCAAAGATTTTCAATTTCCATTCCGAACATCCAGAGCATGAACATATTGAAAAATATATGCCAAAATCCTCCGTGCATAAATTGATATGTTATCAATTGCCATATCTGAAAATTAAATGCCTGCCCCGCGGGATCAATCCCTACCAAAGGATTCAACGAAAAATACCTGTTCAAAACATACCATCCCGGCACACCGCCAAAAGTCAAATTATCGAAGATAAATTGAATGAAAAAGACGGCAATATTAATAATCATAATATTCTTAATCACCGGAGGGAAAAGATAAAACCCTCTGAATCCTCGTGGTCTGTAATAATCTCTATCGTAATAACTCATTATTTCCTAATCTCTACAATTTTGAATCCAAATTAAATGATTTTCTTTAAAATAAAAAGAAGCAATCTAAACGGGTTAGACTGCTTCGTAGGACAAAAGTTTCAAAAGAATTATGCGTCGGTTAAGGCTGCAACACCCGGAAGTGTTTTTCCTTCCAAAAATTCGAGTGAAGCTCCGCCGCCGGTGGAAACGTGGGATACTTTAGTATCCAAGCCTGCTTTCTTAATTGCTGCGGCAGAATCCCCACCACCGATTATTGTGATAGCACCGTTTTCTGTTGCTTCTGCCAAAGCTTCGGCAACGGCATTGGTTCCAATTGCAAAATTCTCGAATTCAAATACTCCCATCGGGCCGTTCCAAACAATAGTCTTGCTTCTTAGAATTTCTTCTTTGAAGAGTTTAATTGTTTTCGGTCCGATATCCAATCCCATCATATCTTCCGGAATTTGATCCACATCCACTATCTGTGCCGGAGAATCATTCGCAAATTCCTCCGCTGCGGCAACATCAACCGGAAGGAGGAATTGCACATTGGAAGTTTCGGCTTTTTTAAGAATCTTTTTAGCCAAATCCAATTTGTCTTCTTCGAGCAATGATTTACCAATATCGTAGTCCATTGCCTTCAAAAACGTATAAGCCATTCCGCCGCCTATAATCAAAGTATCCACTTTGTTGAATAAGTTTTGGATCACGTCAATTTTCCCGGATATTTTTGCTCCGCCGAGAATTGCTGTGAATGGTCTTTCCGGATTTGCGATTGCGTTACCCAAATAATCGAGTTCTTTCTGCATCAGATATCCCGCAGCACAAACATCAATAAATTTGGTAACACCTTCCGTTGAAGCATGTGCCCTGTGAGCCGTACCGAAAGCATCGTTCACATACACATCGCCCAAAGATGCCAATTTTTGGGAGAACTCCGGATCGTTTTCGGTTTCTTCTTTATGAAATCTTAAATTTTCCAGTAGAAGTACTTCCCCATCCGCCAATCCGTTTGCCAACTGTTCAACTTCCGGACCAATGCAATCACTCGCAAATTGAACATCTTTGCCAAGCAGTTCGGAAAGTCTTTCCGCAACCGGTTTTAAACTGAACTCCGGTTTCACTTCCCCTTTGGGTCTGCCCAAGTGACTCATTAAAATCACTTTTGCTTCTTTCTCAATAAGTTTTTCAATCGTCGGTAATGCTGCGGTAATTCTTCTGTCGTCCGTTATCTCTTGATTTTCATTAAGCGGAACGTTAAAATCGACACGGCAGAGAACTCTTTTACCTTTAACATCCAAAGTTTCGATTGTAAGTTTATTCATTTTTAAACCTCTAATTATTAAAAAAAAGACGCAGTTTAAGCTGCGTCTTTAAAGATTACTCAAATTACATTAAGCAATTTTCTTCAAAAGGTCTACAACACGGCAGCTGTAGCCCCATTCGTTGTCGTACCAGCTAACCACTTTAACCAAGTTGCCTTGAACCATAGTGGAAAGCGAATCGAAAATTGATGAGTGTGAATTTCCGAGGATATCGGAAGATACCAATGGTTCATCGGAGAATTCCAAAATTCCTTTCATAGCGCCTTCTGCTGCTGCTTTCATAGCTGCATTAACTTCTTCCGCAGTAGTTTCTTTTTTCAGGACTGCAACAAGATCGGTAATGGAACCGTCTGCAGTAGGAACTCTCATAGCCATTCCGTCCAATTTACCATTCAATTCGGGAATAACTTTTCCTACAGCTTTTGCTGCGCCGGTGGAAGTAGGAATGATATTTTGAGCAGCTGCTCTTGCTCTTCTTAAATCGCTGTGAGGCAAATCCAACAATCTCTGATCGTTTGTATAAGAGTGAACAGTAGTCATGAATCCTTTTTCAACACCGAAAGTATCATTCAATACTTTTACCATTGGAGCCAAACAGTTTGTGGTACACGATGCGTTTGATACTACTTTTTCATCCCCGGTTAATATTTCTTCGTTAACACCGAGCACAACTACCGCATCCACATCTCCTTTCGGAGGAACTGTAAGAATAACTTTCTTTGCACCGGCTTCAACATGTTTCATGCATAATTCTTTAGTTCTGAATACACCGGTGGATTCAATAACCACATCTGCTCCAAGTTCACCCCATTTTAAGTTTGCAGGGTCTCTTTCAGCACTGATTTGAATTTTTTGACCGTTAACAACAATACTGTCGCCTTCTGCGTAAACTTCACCGTCAAATTTACCGTGGACAGAATCATATTTTAACAAGTGAGCCAAGGTCTTTGCATCAGTTAAATCATTTATTCCAACAAATTCAATATCTCCTAATGCAAGAGAACGTCTGAATACTAATCTACCGATACGACCAAATCCATTGATCCCAACTTTAATTGCCATTTATATTACCTCCCTTTGAGAATTATTTAAAAAATCGATAACAAATATACCGCCGAGTACCATATTTTTCAATTTAAAGGTCTTTTTATTCAATAAAATTTCTGTATTATTTCATTTTTCTGATATATATTGTAATTTTAGGGAGTCAATAATCAAATCGGAGTGTATCTATGACGGGAATATACGACTTTCTACTCTATGTGCCTATTTTTTCCGAATTACCCACCGAAACAATTGAAAAGATTGCAAAGGTAGGTATAAAGAGAACCTACAAAAAAGAGAGTGTAATACTTCTTGAAGAGGACGCCGGGAGCGCCCTGTTTGTTATTATAGACGGGAAAGTAAAAGTATCCCGTTCAAGCGACGATGGTAAAGAAGTTATTCTTACCATTCTTGGTGAATCCGATTTCTTTGGCGAAATGGCAATTTTAGACGGTCAAACAAGATCTGCAAATGTTATAGCCTTGGAAGATACAGAATTATTCCTAATAAAAAGAGATGACTTCATTAAGTTATTGTATGATCATCCCGAAGTAAGTATTGCTCTACTTCAGGAACTTACAACACGGTTAAGACAAGCCGATATGAAAATAAAATCCCTCACGCTTAAAGATGCAGAAGGGAAAGTTGCAACGGTTCTTCTTCAAATTGCTGATGACCTTGGAAAAATTAAACAAGGTAAAGTTGAAATTGAAAAACTTCCGCTACAACAAGACCTTGCAAATATGGCGGGTACCTCAAGAGAAACAATTTCCAGAACATTGCATGCATTCGCAAAAAAAGGTTTGGTGGAAATTGAAGGGAGCAAACTAAGAATTACAGACTACGAGAAATTCAAAGAGATGTTTTCTTGATGCCCATAAAAGTAGACCTTCACACACACACTAATTTTTCCGACGGGCACAATTCGCCCGAAGATTTGATAAAGCTTGCCAAATCAAAAGGAATAAACATTCTAGGCATAGTGGATCACGATACAGTGGACGGACTGGAAGAAGCGATTCACTATGGTCAAAAATACGGAGTGGAAGTAATTCCCGGAATTGAAATTTCAACGGATATCGACAATAAAGAGGTTCACCTCTTGGGCTATTTTGTTGATTACAAAAGCAAAGAATTTTTGAAGTACCTTACATTCTTCAAAAAGGAAAGGGAATTCAGAATTAAAAGGATTATCACGAAACTCAATTCACTTGGTGTTGATATTTCATTTTCGGACGTAAAGAAAATCTCCGGGAATTCTGCAATGGCAAGACCACACGTTGCATTCGCACTTATGGAGAAAGGCGTAGTAAGTGATTTTTATGCAGCATTCAGAAAATATCTTCATGATAACGGTCCGGCATACGAAAGAAAAATTCACTTCTCCCCTTCCGCAGCAATCAAATTGATTAAGGATGCGGGCGGACTTTCTTTTGTTGCCCATCCGAATAATATGGATGAAAATATACTTAAGGCATTGATCGATTCGGGCATTGACGGAATAGAGGTGATCCATCCAAGTCATTCCAAATATAGAATTAAATTTCACAGAGGAATTGCAGATCAATTCGGATTATTGAAAAGCGGCGGAAGCGATTTCCACGGAGGGAAAATGGAGGATGAAAAGAACTTAGGTAAATATACAATACCACTTCATTTTTTGAATGATATGAAAAAATCTCTTGGACGCGACGTTGCATAAATGATGGCATTAAATTTTTGACCTAACATCTAATTGCAAATTATTTTATTTTTCGATATAAAAGTGTTATCGATTATTCTTGGGAGAAAAATGCGAATACTAATAATCTTGTTCCTTACTTCAGGTTTACTGTTTGCACAAAGTTTTGGCATTTGGAAAAATTACACGGACATGAGTGACGTAGCGGCACTGACTCTATTGAATGACGGTTACGCTGCAGCAACAAAAGGAGGCTTCTTCCTTTTCACCAAAAGTGATAGTAGTTACAAAAAATTCACCAAATCGGAAGGGTTAAAAAGTCAGATTGTAACGGCAATTACTAAAGACAAGTATGGAAAGATCTGGCTGGGTACCGAAGAAGGATTTTTACACGTCTACTCTCCTGCTACGGATCAAGTGGAAACGGTTCGGGATATTTATTCAACGGATAAAACAAACAAAAGTATTAACTATTTGTTAGCAGTCGGAGATACAGTATATGTATGCACAGATTTCGGGCTCTCATTGATTGATCCAAGGTCTTATACATTTTACGATACAATTCTTAAATTCGATTTACTTCCTGCAGAGTCGCAGGTAAATTCCGTATTCATCAAAGACAGAATCTATGTGGCTACCGATGTAGGATTCGCAATGTCTAAAATCGGAAGCACTAATTTGACCGCACCGGAATCGTGGCAATCTTTCGATGCATCGAACGGATTAAATGTGAATGCTGTTTACAATGTTGAATTTTATCAAAATGTGGTTGCTACTACAGATAAAGGTATTTATTCTTTCGACGGAACAAGTTGGAATCGAATGTTTAATTTAAATGTAGCGGCTAAAGTTGTTAAGACGGCAAACAACAAGCTCTATTTTTCAACTGTTAAAGATACTCTTTCAAATAAATTTATCAGCAGGCTTTATAGCTGGGATGGCAACGTACTACAGAGTGAATATGCGATTCTGGATGTTCAATTCAATTATTTGGAATCGAATGGAAATATGTTGATTCTGGGAACATCCGATGGAATAAAGGAATTGGACGGTGCATCAATTAATACTTACAAACCGAATGGCTTGGTACAAAATTCGGTTCACCGTTTAACGGTTGATAAATACGGAAATTTGTGGACGGTAAGCGGTAAATCCCCTTCGGGTTCGGGAATAAATTTTTACGACGGATCAGAATGGAAAAATTTTAATAAAAGTACACTCCCCGAATATATAAAAAACAATGCCTTCTACGGTGTATATGCCGCAAAGGATGGTAAAGTTTATCTCGGTAATTGGGGAGACGGATTTTTAGTTTACGATAACGGGAACTTCACTAAGTATAATTCGGAAAACACAACATTAACCGGCATTCAGGAGAATTTAAATTATATTGTAATTACCGATATTGAACTGGATGATAAAGGAAATGTCTGGCTTACTAATTCCGAAACAGCGGCATCGGAAAATATTAACATGATGACGCCGACCGGTGAAGAATATCATTATGTAGTCAGAACGCCAATAGTTCCGGTGGATGCCGAATGTTTTAATTTGGCAATAGATCAATACGGCACAAAGTGGTTCAATATCATCTCCGCAGTAAGCGGACAGATTGGGCTTTACTATTTTAATGATAATGGAACATATGACAATACATCCGACGATACTTGGGGAGTGATAAATTCAAACGACGGGCTTAACAGTTCAACTATAAATGAAATTGTTCTCGATAACAGAGGCGAACTTTGGCTCGGTACAAGTTTAGGAATAAATATTATTCCGAATCCCAATTCTCCCCGTTCTGGAATAAGCAGTTCGTTTCCTGTAAGACAACAGAATGTAATTTCAATTGCGGTTGATCCGCTTAACAGAAAATGGGTCGGTACAAACGAAGGGGTATTTTTATTATCCACAGACGGAACGGCATTATTGCAAACATTCACAAAGGATAATTCGCCGCTCCCCTCGAATACAATCAAGTCCATTGCAGTTGACGAAAAAACCGGAGTGGTATATTTTGCAACTGATTTTGGAATATCATCATACTCATCCGTAAGCGCAAAACCGAATGATGATTTCAGTGAGTTGTTCGTTTATCCGAATCCGGTTGAAATTTCTTCCGGTGCCAATAAACAAATTACAATTGACGGATTAATCAGAGAAACAACTTTGAAGATATTATCAGTATCCGGTAATTTGATTAGAAAAATTGAGACCCCGGGCGGAAGAGTTGCTTTTTGGGATTTGAAAGACGAAAACGGGAATTTGGTCTCGAGCGGTGTTTACATTATAGTTGCATACGATTCGGAAGCCAACCTGGTAGCAAATACAAAAGTGGCTGTGATAAGGAGATAGTTTTTGTATTATGATAGATGTAGTTAATCTCTCCGTTCAATTCACCGGAATTCCTCTATTTGAAAATGTAAATTTCAAAATAAATAAAGGGGATAAAATAAGTCTGGTGGGAGCCAACGGAAGCGGAAAATCCACTCTTCTTAAAATTATTAAAGGAATTGAACAACCCGAAACCGGCAATGTGCTAACACAAAAAGGAATCCGGATTGGATATCTTCCCCAGGAATATTTTAATTCGAAACAAAACTTATTATTCCAAGAAGTTCGGGATTCGCTCGATTTCATAGTTGAGTTGGAAACCCGGGAGAATGAGTTAAACAAATTAATTTCCGGATCCACCGGTGAAGTTCATGAAAAGTATTTGAATGAACTGGGGGAAATACACCATAAAAAAGAACTGGAAAATTATTATTCAATTGACGCCGAAATCAAAAAAGTTCTGTTGGGCTTGGGATTCAAGGAAGAAGATTTCTCGAGAAAAATTTCCGAATTTTCCGGCGGTTGGATAATGAGAATAGAATTGGCAAAAATTCTATTGGGGAAAAACGATCTCCTTCTTTTGGACGAACCTACCAACCATCTTGATATCGATTCACTCCTTTGGTTGGAAGATTTTCTCTCCTCTTACAGAGGCGCAATTTTATTGGTCTCTCACGATAAAAACTTTGTTAATAAAATTACGGATAAAACACTTGAGATATTCAACAAAAAGATAAATTTCTTCAAGGGCAACTACGATAAATATTTAATTTACAAAGCCGAAAGAGACAAGCAACTGGAAGCAGAAAGAAATAGTAAATTACAAAAAATAAAAGATACACAAAAATTCATCGAAAGATTCAGGTACAAAGCAAGCAAAGCAAAGCAAGTGCAGAGCAGAATTAAAATGCTCGAGAAGATGGAAGTTGAAGAAATTGAATCGGACGAGAAAGAAATAAAAATCCGTTTCCCCGCTCCGCCCCGTTCCGGTGTTGTTCCGGTGGAATTGAAGAATGTATCCAAATCCTTTGGCGAGAAACTCGTATTCGAAAACGTAAACCTTATAATTGAAAGGGGTGATAAAATTGCTTTCGTGGGGCCAAACGGAGCAGGTAAAACAACTCTTTCAAGAATCATCGGACAAAAGCTTGAACCTACTTCCGGGGAGATAATTTACGGACACAACACTGTCATCTCATTTTTTTCCCAGGAAACCACTGATGATTTAGACCTCGATTCGGATATCATCTCTCTTATTTACAATGCCGGAAAAGATCTGACTCTCGGTCAAGCCCGCTCGCTATTGGGAGCATTTCTTTTCAGTGATGAAGATGTGTTCAAAAAAATAAAAGTCCTTTCGGGAGGAGAAAAAGCAAGAACAGCATTGGCTAAATTGCTCCTTACAGAAGCCAACCTGATAATACTGGACGAGCCGACAAATCACTTGGATTACAAGAGTAAAAAAGTGCTACAAGAAGCACTTCAAAACTTTGACGGCACGTTGATAATTGTCTCCCACGATATTGATTTCCTTGAACCTATTGTAAATAAAGTAGTTGATATTCGTGATCATAAAATAAAAGAATATGTCGGAGGAATCGATTACTATCTACAAAAGCATTTTGAAGTAATTGAGCAACCTTCCAAAGCAAATAATAAGAAAGAGAATACAAGGAAGGATACAAAGCGTAAGGAAGCAGAATTAAGGCAAGAAAAATATAAACTGACCAAACCGATTATTAAAAAAATCGAATCGTTGGAAAGTCAAATCGAAAACTTGGAAAATGAAAAAATTGAGTTGGAATCGAAACTTGCCGATGAGTCCGTTTACAGTGTACCGGAAAAATTAAAAGAGACCAATTTAAGATATACTACTGTGAAAGACGAGATAGATGAGTTGACTTTGAAATGGGCTGAGTTGAACGATGAACTGGAAGAAATAAATTCCAGATTCGAAGTTTAGTGTTTTTATTCTTCCCTTCTTCGTGTAGTAAAGTTAAATCACTCCGGAAATTTCTAAATTTGAATGGAGAAAAATAACTCTAAATAAATCTTAAATTGTTATCACTTCGATCTTAGACCTTAATCAATTTAGAAATCAATTCAAATCGCAAAACCGGTAAAATTTCAATCCCCTTTTGCCGGCTTCTTCGACAAGGCTCCGGATATAGTCGTAACTAATTTCATATTCAGAGGATGCTTCTTCCACTGGCCGGTGAGCGTAAAAAACAACTACTGAATTTTCCTCTTTAACTCTATCAAACATTTTTTTAATATCATCGAGACTAATCCCAAAGTTTGTGTCAATTCCCAAAGCTTTTATTACCCCGGAGGAATCGAATCGATAAAACACATCATCTATTTCATCCGCATTGGTAAACCACATAGAATAAAAATGCCTTTGTTCATCGGCAATATCACGAATCTTTCTGAATTTTGTTAAGAGTAATGAGTCAGATAGATTTGTATTTAAACCATATGGATAAGAGAATGATTCCGGCTTTATACCATATTTTGAAAGAAGACGTATCTGTTCGTCAATTTCATTTTTAATTAAAGAATCAAGTTCCGCTTTGCTTGTATATTTGGAAAAGTCAATGTGATGTTCGGAATGAAGTCCGATTTCAAAACCATCTTTATGTAATTGAACTAAATTATTCAAGGTGGATGTATCCATAAGAGATGTATGATCTACAAAGAAAGTAGCGGTAGCACCGTGATCTATTAGTAATTTGGATAGCTTGCTCCATTCTTTTACATAATCATCATCGAAAGTTAAGCATACCCCCCCCACCGAATTTTTGACGGGAAGTACTTTTGTATCTTTGCACGATGTAAATGCAAAAAGGATACTTACAAAAAGGAATAAATACTTCCCGGACAAAAATAATATTTGTTTCGGGTAATTCATTTATTCGATAATTATAATAATTCCTCGGCAAGTGCGATACCGCCAAGTAAAGGAGCATCGTCGCCCAATTTTGTAGCTCTGATTTTAACACCTTTGCCACAAGATTCTAAAACAGACTTGGAGAAAGCATCTTCTACCTTGGGTAGCATGTAATCTCCCATTGCTTCCACAACTCCGCCTCCTAAAACGATGGTGTCTAAATTTAACAATGTAGTAACGCTCCCCAATACCGAGCCGGTTACTTTACAAGCATTATCCAAATGCTTCTTAACTATTTTATCACCATCATTTAATGCCTTAGCTAAAACTTTGCTCTTAATTTGTCTTTTCTTCAACTTAAAAAAGGGATGGTCGGGATATTGATTCACCTCTTTTTTAATGAACTTAACGATGGCAGTTCTGCTAGCTAAATTTTCGAAGGTTGAGTTTTTCTTTGAAATATTGAAATAACCGTTAGGATGAACTTTCATGTGACCTATTTCCCCGGCATAGAATTTCGATCCTCTGTATAATTTATTATCGAAAAGCAGTGCGCCGCCAACGCCCGTTCCTATGAATACAACAAGCATATTCTTTGCTTTATTATTGAATTCGAACTTCTTTATTCCCAAAGCAGCAAGATTAACATCGTTTTCGATTAACACCGGGATGTTGAAATACTTTTGCAACGCCCTTTTAATATTATAGTTTTGGATATTCAAATTAGGTGCATTTGCAATAATTCCCGTATTTGGATTCACAGTTCCCGGAACGCCCATGGATACTGCAATAATCTCTTTTTCTGATAATTTATTCTCTTCGATTAATCTGTTAACAGATTCGGCAATAGTTTTAACTAATTTAGCTTTGCCTTCCTCAACTTTTGTAGGAATTTTTACCCTTGATATAATTTGGCTTTTCTCATTTATTAAAGCGGATAGAACCTTTGTACCCCCAAGGTCAACAGTAATAGAATATTTTGATGCCAAAGCGTACCTCGTTATTTTTGGTGAGCAAAATAAAAGTATTATCTAAAATATCCAAAGATTTTATGAAACCACTTAAAAAGTTCGGACAAAACTATCTGAACGATGCAAATATAATAAAAAAAATTGTTGATGAATTTAATCCTCAACAGAATGATACAATAATCGAAATTGGTCCGGGCAGAGGTGCCTTAACCAAATTGCTATCTGATTCCGGAGCAAATATAATTGCTGTTGAAATCGATACAAGGGTAATTGAAGGATTGAAAAAAGAATTCCCGAATGTTGAATTCATTAATGATGATTTTTTGAAAATGGACCTGGCTAAATTCGGGACAAATATAAGGGTAATAGGAAATATTCCTTACAACATTACCTCCCCTATCTTGTTCAAATTGTTTGAAAATAATAACATAATTCAAGACGCTGTATTGATGATGCAAGACGAGGTTGCAAAGAGATTGATTGCTAAGCCTAATACAAAAGATTACGGTATACTTTCGGTTTTAACTCAATTCTATACTGATGTAAAATACTGTTTCAAAATTTCCCCGAATGTTTTTTATCCGAAACCAAAGGTGAATTCGGCAGTAGTTCATTTAATAATTAGTAGTCAATTGCAGTACCCTAATAAATCTTTTTTCAACAAAGTAGTGAAAGCATCTTTTGGGAACAGAAGAAAAACATTAAAAAATAGCTTAAAGAATAGTATATTTGAAAATTGTGAATTTGAAAATATTGAATTCGATTTTAGCCGGAGAGCAGAAAATTTATCTCTCGACGAATTCATAAAATTGGCAATATTATTAGAAAATAAAAATTGAATACAGATAAAAACATATCGCGTGCAAGGGATGTAATCCAAATTGACAAGGAACTTCTCGAAAATGTTTCCCATTTTGTAGAAGAGCAGGAATCGGGAACCATATTGAATATATTGGCCGATCTCCACCCCGCCGATATTGCCGAAATAATCAACCATTTGGATTACGACGATGCGGAATATGTTTTCCATCTATTGGATAACGATACCGCTGCGGAAGTAATAGTTGAACTTGACGAAGACCTCCGCGAAAAGATTCTCCGTGATATCGATACGGAGAAGATTACCGACATTGTAGATGAACTTGATACGGACGACGCTACGGATATTGTAAGCGATCTACCCGAAAAAGTAGCGGATGAAGTTCTTAAAAACATCGACATGGAAGATTCGGAAGATGTTAAAGAACTGCTAAAATATCCGGAGGATACCGCCGGCGGTATAATGAGCTCCGATTTTGTTTGGGTCCGGGATAATGTTACAATCCGTGCGGCAATTAGAGAAGTTAGAAACAACAAAGACGAGTTCGAGCAAATATATCATATTTATGTCTTGGATGAATCTGACAGACTGGTTGGATTTGTTCCTATTAAAGAATTGCTGGTTAATCCTCTTAAAACTCCGATTGTGGAGGTAATGGATGAGGATCTTATTTATGTAACTCCGGAAGTCGACCAGGAAGAAGTTGCCAACATAATGGAAAAATATGATTTGGTTGCCTTACCTGTAGTTGACGAAAACAAAGTGATGCTCGGTAGAATTACCATCGATGATATTGTTGACGTAATTCAAGAAGAAGCGGAAGAAGACTTGCAGAAAATGGCCGGTCTTACCGACGACGAAGAGTATTCGCATTCTACATTAAGAGTATCGGGCATACGGCTCCCTTGGTTAATGGTAAGTTTAATGGGTGAATTATTGAGCGCGGTTGTTCTTTCGTCTTTCGAAGCATCCATCGAGAAATTGATTGTCGCGAGTTTTTTCATTCCCGTTGTAATGGCGATGGGTGGAAGCTCCGGCAGTCAGGCTGCGATAGTAATGGTTCGTTCCCTAAGCAACGATGAACTTTGGTTTTCAAAAGCATTTAAAAGATTATGGAAAGAATTCAGAGTTGCAATAATTAACTCTATTGCGTGTAGTGCCGTGCTATTGGCTGCAACATATTTTTTCTTTCACTCGGAATTGTTTTTCTCTTCAATTCTTGCGTTATCATTAATGATAATTATGATAAACGCGACTATGATCGGTGCCGTAGTCCCGGTATTTTTAAGAAAATTAAATATCGATCCGGCAATCGCTACCGGTCCTTTCGTAACAACCATGAACGACGTTTTAGGTTTGCTAATTTATCTTTCTCTGGTAACAATTTTCTTTATTGTGTAATTTGATATGAAAGATTTCCTGAAAGTACTTTTCCCAACTGACGTAATCGTAATTTTCTTCTACACAGGTCTATCCATCACAAATATCATTTTTTCAAACGTTGTAGAACCTTGGGCAGAATTTATATTCTATAACTTCATTTTAATGTCGGCAATTGTATTTGTAGCGTATAAGGATCATTCCACCGGAAAAATGATCTGGAAACAATTGCATTATTGGTACTTAGTCCCTTTGGTATTTCTAACATTCAAAGAAATTTATTTCATGATAAAGCCTATACGGGGCGTTGATTATGATCATATTTTAATTAGCATTGACAGATTCATTTTCGGAACCGATCCCACACATGCACTTTACAGTATTGCAAATCCATATTTAACTGAATTGCTTCAAATTGTATATGCTACATTTTTCTTCCTCCCGGTTATTTTGGCAATCGATTTAATGCTAAACGATAGATGGGAAGAAGTTACTTTTGCAACTTACTCAGTTGTATGGGGTTTCATTTTGTCTTACATCGGTTACTTTATTGTTCCGGCAATTGGACCAAGATTTACTCTTCATGATTTCCTTTCAACAAATCAAGAATTACCGGGACTATTCCTTACAAATTATTTGAGAGATATCGTGAATGCCGGTGAATCGATAACATCAACAGCGAAGAATGCCGCAGAAATTGTTCAAAGGGATGTATTCCCTTCGGGTCATACACAGATGACTTTGATAGTAATGTATCTTGCAGTTAAAATGAAGACAAAATCACGTTGGTTTTTCATTCCCAATGGCACGTTGCTAATATTTTCCACGGTTTATTTAAGATACCATTACGTAGCAGATGTATTGGGTGGAATTTTATTTATGATATTGACAATGTGGACCGGGCCAATTATCTATAACTGGTGGATGGAAAAGATAGGAGGGAAAAAATTTGAGCTTGGCTAATAAACTCCCAGATCAACTTTCCGGATTGTATCGACAATCAAAGGAAAATACCTATCCAGCGAACAATTTGCATCCTTTCTTACGGAACATCCTCCTTCATCGGATTTATCCCGGCATTCGGAACAGATGGTATTTTTTAATTCATCGTATTGTTCCCAAATATTATCGGATTCCAAATTGTGAACCAACTCAACTATCTTTTTGTAATGAAACTCAAGGGCACAGATTTCATCATTCAGAAGTGTGCAATCACCGTCTTGCGAATCAACGCAAACGGCACAAACGTTTTCTCTCAATGCTTCGATATAATTTTTCATGATGTTCTTTATTTTGTCATTTAACATATGTATAATAATTCAAAAAAATTTTAGTTTCAAACATGGATAAAAAAAACAGAGTACAAAGAATATTCGATTCGATTTCACCGAAATATGACCTGCTTAACCATCTTTTGAGTGCGGGCATAGATTTTTATTGGCGTAAGAAGGCACTAAAACTTACTAAAATAGATAAAAATGCTAAACTGCTGGATGTAGCTTGCGGCACGGGTGATTTTGCAATAGCGGCTAAAAAGCGGGGTGTAAAAAATATTACGGGCGCTGACCTCTCAATCAATATGTTAAAAATATTTTCCGAAAAAACCGGTGATATTAAAGGAAGAACTGTTCAATGCGTTGCAGAACATCTTCCATTCAAGGATGAATCTTTTACGAATATCACTGTGGCATTTGGAGTAAGAAATTTTTATGATATTTTGGAAGGATTTAAATCATTCAACCGCGTTCTATGCAAAGGAGGGAAAGCAACAATCGTCGAATTCCGGATGCCCACAAACTTCTTCATAAAAGCTATATATACTTTCTATTTCACAAAGATACTTCCTCTTGTAGGAAGAATAATCAGCAAAGATCCGGAAGCCTATACTTATTTACCCGAATCAGTGCAGGACTTTGATAAAAAGATAAACCTACCGTCGTTGTTGAAAGAGGCTGGGTTTAATTCGGTTGAATACAAAGCACTAACGTTCGGAATAGTACAAGTAGTAATTGGAGAAAAATAATTAATTATTTAAATCAATAATTACATCCCCGACAGGCCAGCGAGCCTTTAATTTCAGTGTATCGGGATAATAACTGAATTTCTCGCTTAGTCTGTAAGGCATTACACTTCCGTGATCGTACTTACCGTTATTATTTTTATCTTCGAAAGCAAAAATTGAATAATTTCCCGGAGTAAGTTTATTGAACTCAAATTTGTTTGCTTCGGATGTTCCTGCTGAAAAGCTTTTATCTGTATTTAATTTATTCAGAATAATCCTAACCGGATAAGTACCATCATATAATACAGATCCTGAAATTCCGGTATAATCCAATTCATTAATAGAAAAGAAATTTTTCGATATAACAGTATCTCCTCTATTCCCTGCTGCATCCGCAAAATAATTCAGGTCAACAAATATTGAATAATTCCTATTCGATTTGATTTTTGATTTAGGTATGATATCCAAATGTGCAGCATCTTTTCTGTCGAATGCAACTTCAATTAAATTCGAATCTTCATCGAAGAAGTTTACGGCTTTTGCGCTATCAATAATTGATATTCCGTCATTGAATAGCAATTGAATTTTGGTATTTTCTAAATCCAACTTACCGTCATTATTAGCTTCCATTCTCAACAATTGTGGTTTAACAGTATCCGGCAAGGTGTTCACGTTTAATTCAATTGCATCATTCAACGAAACATTTCCGTATCTATCATACAATTCTTTTATTATAAGGTAATTATTGTTATCGCCGTTAAGCGAATCTTCCAAAGTAACATAAAATTGTAAGGCTTTTGCATTCCCTTTAAAAACATTTGCGCAAGTTGTAATATGATTGGTAGTGGAATCTATCGCATAAAAATTTTCTTTAGTAAATTTTGACGAATCGACTGCTTCGCTGAATTCCATTAAAATATGGATTGCATCCGTCATGATTGCAGAGATTATATTAGGAGCAGTTGTATCTTCCCTTGTAATCATGAAATCGACATTATCAATTTCTTTAGCAGTTGTTAAATCAATTTCTTTAAAAGGTATCCCGTATGAATCTTCTTCAACATTATATATTTTATTACCGAACCTGTCAACCACAGCCATCAATTTATATTTTGTTTCCGATAGACCTTTAAAGATGAAATCCCCGGACGTTCCGACTTGTGAAATATAATCGGGTTTGTTTGTTAAAAGATTTCCCGTATCGGGCACAGACTTGTATGCGAATACATAAGTACCAAGTGGATTGTTCGCATAAATTCGACCCGATATTTTTCCGCTGTCAATTTTTGCTCCGGTGCTAAAAAGCAGTGTGAATGGAGCTTCCATCGGATTGTTATTGTTTATATCCTTCACACTTGCACCAACAGTAACCG
Source organism: uncultured Melioribacteraceae bacterium (assembly GCA_964621225.1). Taxonomy (GTDB): domain Bacteria; phylum Bacteroidota; class Ignavibacteria; order Ignavibacteriales; family Melioribacteraceae; genus CAYNUJ01. The sequence goes on from CAZULK010000017.1 coordinate 17,210, forward strand.
TATAAGTAGTATTCTGTTTCAATGCTTCATCGAATTGAAGTTCCAAAGAAGTGCCCGTCCATGAATAATCAATTTCTCCATCTATTTGAGGAGAGATAAAAATTGCTTCCCTAACGCTTCTTTTATCAACATATTCGGAAAATGTAATTTCAATATAATCGTCATTAAAATTAATTGTTCCGTCTGAAGGATAAGTATCAATCACTTCGGGAGGAATCTTATCCACTTCACCACCTGTAGGAGGCAGCTGATTTGCACAACTCCAAATAAGGAACACAATCAGGCTATTTATTATTATCTGTTTTGACTTCGCCATTTTCTATAACTGTTCACATTCCTAATATGTTGATTTAAACTTTTTGCGAATTTATGTCCGCCGGTACCGTCAGCAACAAAATAGTAGTATTTATGTTCTTCCGGATCCAAGGCTGCCAATACTGCCTCCTTGCCCGGATTGTTGATCGGTCCGGGCGGAAGTCCGGCATATTTGTAGGTATTGTATGGTGAATCTATTTCCAAATCTTTATACAAAATTCTGTTATACTTTCTTCTGTTTCTCTTTAAATATTGAATCGTCGGATCGGCTTGTAATCTGATCCCCTTTTTTAGTCTGTTATAATATACTCCGGCAATTGTTCTGTATTCGTCCGGTTTGTTAGTTTCCCCTTCGACTATGGAAGCCAAAGTCAATATTTCATGTTTGCTCATTCCCAATTTTTGCATTTGCCGTTTTGCAAATTCCGAATCGAATAACTTATCCATTTCGGATTTTAATTTTCTTAATATTTCCTCTTCCCTGGCACCAACGAAGAAATAGTAAGTTTCGGGCAAAAGATATCCTTCCAATGTATTAGCTTTAATCCCCAACGATCTTAAAAATCGTTTATCCTTCGACAATTTCATAATCCTTGCCGAATCCAATTTCAACTCCGATTGCAATAATGATGCTAATTTATGTTGCCAAATACCTTCAGGAATTGTTACCAATTTCTGTTCTGCCGGGATACCTTTTTTCAAAAGATCGAGTAAATCCAAATAACTCATTCCGTTAGGAATTGGATACTTACCGGCCTTGATATTTGTTTCAGCACCATAAATAAAGGCTGCAATACGCATTGTTTTCTTTCCGGAAATAATTCCTTTGCTCACCAACGAATCCAATACATCCTCGAATGTAGCCCCTTTCGGCACTGTGAGTACTTTCGGTGCATAACCATGATAATAATTCGGACCGTAGAATGTATATAACATTATCCCTAAAAGAAAACCGAAAAAAGCCGTTACTATGATGAGATCATTTTTATTAAAATATTTATATTCTCTTTTTTCTTCTACAGAAACAATATTTTTTAATCTATCTTCTAAATTATTTCCCATAATTAAACTAATCTATTTCCGTTCACATCATACCAATATTTCATTCCGCCTTTCTTTAAGGAAGGAAAGGCATTATAACTCAAATCAAATTTTTCTCCCTCTTCGTGTAGCATCTTGCCGCGCAGAGCAATCATAGCACCATTGTCACCACAAAATTGAAGTTCGGGAATTACAACCGGTTTCTTATATTTCGCTCCTAAAGCAGTTACCGATTCCTTTAATTTTTGATTTGCGGCAACACCACCAACAACTGAAATGGATTTGATATCAAATTCATTTAAAGCATTTTCCATATTTTGAACGAGTGCTTTCACGACAGCTGCTTGGAATGAAGCCGATATATTGGAAAGGTCTTCTTCCGGTATACCATTCTCATAATTGCTTTGCACAAATCGAAGCACGGCGGTTTTAATTCCGCTGAAAGAAAAATCGTATTTACCTTTTAATTTTGAAACCGGGAATTTTGTGAATTTCTCATCCCCTTTTGCGGCATATTTTTGAATTTGCGGTCCACCGGGATATCCCAACCCTATAAGTTTAGACACTTTGTCGAAAGCCTCTCCCGCAGCATCGTCCACTGTGCTGCCTAATTTTATTATCTTTAATGGAGATTCAACAATCAACAGCAAAGTATGTCCACCCGAAACAACCAAGCACAAATATGGATATTCAGGTTTTCTTTCCATAAGGAATCCGGAAAATATATGTCCCTCGATGTGGTTAACCCCAATAAAATCGGCACCGGTAGACAGGGCTAAGCCTTTTGCAAAGGTGAGTCCGACTAAAACTGCGCCTATTAATCCCGGACCGGCGGTAGCAGAAATTACATCAACCTCGTTGAGGGAAACACCGCTTTCTTCCAAAGCTTGATTCAACAAAGGTGAAATAATTTGCAGATGTGCCCTGCTGGATAACTCGGGCACAACACCGCCATATTTTTTATGAAAATGCTGCGACGCAACCAAGTTGGAAACTAATTCATTATCCTTTAACACTGCAACCGAAGTTTCGTCGCATGAGCTTTCTATTCCAATATAAATCATTAATTCAACTTAAATATACTTTTTGTGATATACCATGCTACTTGCGGATTCTCTTGCAATCTTCGAACCGAATAATAATACCAATGCTCACCAAACGGAACATAAACCCTTATCTTGTATCCGTCGTTATTGATCATATCCCTTAAATGTTCCGTTACACCGTAAAGCATTTGGAATTCGAATTTGTCTTTATCTATATTTTTTTCTTTTATCAATCTGTATGCTTCATCAATCAAATATTTATCGTGCGTGGCAATTCCTACGTAATTTCCATTACTTAGCATCAATTCCAATGCTTTAACGTAATTGTCCCTTATCTCCTGACGGTCCTTATATGCTATTTCTTCAGGTTCAACATATATCCCCTTACACAATCTGTAGTTTGTCCCGATTGCATTTAATTTTTTTACATCATCGAGAGTTCTTCTTAAATATGCTTGAAGCACAATTCCAACGTTATCATACTTTTCTTTAAACTTGATATACATATCAATTGTTTTTTGTGTATATGGAGAATCCTCCATATCAATACGTACAAAATTGTTATAACTTTTAGCTTTTTGAATTATCTCTTCGATAAGGGAATGTGCCAATTCAACATCGAACGCCAAACCAAATTGGGTCGGTTTAATGGAAACATTTGCTTTAAGTTTGTGTTCTTCAATAGCATCAAGAACTTTAAGTACTTCATCTTTTGCAGCAACCGCTTCTTCTTTTTGGGTGATTGCTTCGCCTAAAACATCAATTGTAGTATAAATACCTTTTTCGTTTAATTCTTTCGTTACTCTAACTGCATCTTCCAATTTAGTTCCGGAAATATATTTTTTCGCAAAAACATAAACTATATTTTCCGGAAGAGCCTTTACTAACTTTACAATAGCATTATTGATCATTTTCACAGCAGACCTCGTCGATTAATTAGAATTATGGATTAAGTAAGTGAGATCCTCTTCAATAATTGAAGGATAAAATCTATATTTTTATGAAACTCTTCAATCGTACCTTCATTCTTTAATATAAAATCGGCTTTGTCCATTTTAGCCGAATCTTGCCATTGCCCTTTCATTCTTGCCCTAACCTCATCCTCGGTAACATCATCCCTTTGCATCACCCTCTCGATTCGTTTTTCTTCTTCTGCGGTAACAAGAATTGTGTAATCGAAAATATGTTGCATTTTGGATTCGAACAATAGCGCAGCTTCTACGAATACCAATTGAACGCTACCAAGCAACGCATACATAGAATCCTTAATTTTCTTTATTGTGGGAGGATGAACTATTGAATTCATTTTAGCTAAGTTCTCGTCATCTCCGAATATTGTCTCCGCTAAAAATTTTTTATTCAACCCTTTCCCTTTGTATGCGGATTTACCGAATGCCTCGATGATCTTATTTTTCACTTCTTCATCATTTATCATTATTTCCTTAGCCACATCATCCGCTTTAATTACGGGAAATCCCATTTGCAAAATATAATCAGCCACAACAGATTTACCGCTACCTATCCCTCCGGTTATACCGATCTTCAAATTCCGAGACATATTTCCTCCTCACTTAAACTTTAAAAATTAAAAGGGTTCCCATTCACCGAGCAAAACCCGGAATGACAACCCTAACAATTTTTTTAATGTCAAACATAGCTATTTAGCGTATGCTATTTTCCTAACCTCTCTTATCACCGTCACTTTAATCTGACCGGGATACTCAAGTTCTTCTTGAATTTTTTGAGCGATATCGTATGCTAATCTATCCGAAAAATCATCATCAACTTTATCGGGTTCTACAACCACTCTAATTTCTCTTCCGGCTTGAATTGCATAAGTTTTTGCAACACCTTCGAAAGACTCTGCCAATTTTTCAAGATTTTCAAGACGTTTTACATAACTTTCCAATGGTTCCCTTCTTGCGCCGGGTCTGGCTCCGCTTATTGCATCTGCTGCTTGAACCAAAGCCGCAATTGGGTGTTCCATTTCAATATCTTCGTGGTGACTACCAACCGCATTTACAACGATTGGATGTTCTTTATATTTCTTAGTTAATTCGTATCCTAAGAGGGCATGCGGACCTTCAACCGATTTATCAAGGGTTTTACCAATATCGTGCATAAGTCCGGCACGTTTAGCAATATTCGGATCGAATCCCAACTCTGCCGCAATTATACCTGTAATATACGCAACTTCAATGCTATGCTGCAACAGGTTTTGTCCATAACTGGAGCGGTATTTCATTTTACCGATATATTTCATCAGTTCAGGATGAACTCCGTGAATTCCCAATTGAATGAGAGTGTTCTCCCCTTCTCTTTGTATCTCTTCTTCCAATTCACTTTGTACTTTATCCACAACTTCTTCAATGCGGGCAGGATGAATTCTTCCGTCGGATATCAATCTTTCCAATGCAATTCTTGCAACTTCCCTACGGAATTGGTCGAAGCCCGACAGAATAACTGCTTCGGGTGTATCGTCCACAATTACATCTATTCCGGTTTTGGCTTCGAAAGCACGAATATTTCTTCCTTCGCGGCCGATAATTCTACCTTTCATTTCGTCATTCTGAATTTGAACAACAGAAACGGTAGATTCCACTGAATGATCAACAGCGGTACGTTGAATTGCCTGTACAATTATTTTTTGAGCCTCTTTTTTAGCCTCGGCTTTGGCTCTGTCACGAATTTCCTGAACCATAACCGATGCTTCGGTTTTGGCTTCGTTGACCATATTCTCGATCAACATCTTCTTGGCTTCTTCGGCTGTTAGGGCCGATATTTTTTCCAAGCGAATATTTTGTTCAACTAAAAGTCTGTCCAGTTCGGATTGCTTTTTAGCAATTTCCCTTTTCTGGTCTTCAATTTCTCTTTCGAGTTTTTTAAATGTTCTTTCTTTTTCGTTAATTAAATCGTATTTCTTTTCTAAACTCTCTTCCCTTGACTCGAGATTCTTTTCATATTTCAATAATTTCTGACGTTTTTGATTGACTTCGTTATCGAAGTCTTGTTTTTTCCGAAGCCATTCGTCTTTAACTTCGAGTAATTTTTCTCTTTTTAGGTGTTTACTTTCTTTTTCAGCATCAGCAATTATTTTTTCGGCTTCTTCTTTAGCCTTTTTAATATTTATCTTGCCAAGTTTAGAATTCAGTAGCCATCCGAGAAAAAGAGCGAAAATGAATATCCCGACCGCAGCAGCGATCAAATAATATAACTCCACTACCATAATTCCTCCGTAAAAACAATATTTTCGCTGCCGCCCACGCATAGAAGAACTCTTCTATGACAGTGTGGGAAACTGCCTTGCGCTTTTTACTTCCACTAGGCTGCAACTAAGCAGCATCCGATTGCTCGGATTGAGGCCTGTAATACACGCAATGAGTCAGTAACCCTATTATTATTCTGTTAGTTCTTCATAATAAGGGTCGGCAGCGTAATTCTTTTATGATGGAGAGGATAACAAATTGGATTCGGAAAGCAGAAGCTTAATCTTCTTTATCTTGTCTGTTGCTTGAATACTGAATTCTCTATATTTGTTCTTCTCAACCGACAGATCGTATGCAATGTTTAATGCTGCAATTATTGCCACTGTTTCATTCGGTTGATCAGATAATTCTTCCTGGGTCTCATTCATTACTTTATCTACATATGCAGCTAATTCTTGAGCAATATCTTCATTTTCAACCAGCAGAGAATATTCTTTTCCAAGTATTTTAACTTTAAGCTTCTTTTTTTCGCTCATTATCGTCTTCCATCATACGAACAAAATGTTTAAGAACCGATATGATTATCGATCTTTGAAATAAATTCGTCTATCTTCGCTTTCAAAGCCGAACGATCCTCGTTAGATAAACCGCTTAGGTCTCTTCCGGGATTAAAACTTTCAAGCTCTTCAATTTTTAGTCGAAGAACTTCATTTTCAGCTTCTAATTGCTCTATTTTTTTTTGTAATGCCGACTGCTCCTCCAGCATTACTTCACTCTTTTGGATAAGCTGATAAATTTGCTTTTCCAAAGAGTTTAGTTCATCCATAAAAAAATCATATTTTGAATTTTCCGGCAATTTAGCCTCGCAATTGTGCATTCAAATCTTTTTTAACTCTTTCTATGGCATTCCAAAAATCCTTGTCGATTTCTTCTTCGGTCAAAGTTCTGCTTTCATCATAGTATTCAAGTTGAAATGCCATGCTTTTTTTACCTTGACCTAAACTTTCACTTTCAAAAATATCGAATAAAGTTATATTTTTCAACAAGTTGGAACTGCCTTGACGAATACTTTTTATTACGTCGCTGTAATTTACTGATTTATCCAGCACAAAAGCAAAATCACGAATAACTTTTGGGAACCTGAGTACAGGAGAATAACTCCTCGGGTTTCGAGGCAAGTTCACCAATTCCCCTAAATTAAAATCAAAAATAAATACATCTTGGTTAATGTCGTATTTATTGAGGAGCGTCTTATTTAATTTACCTCCTCTACCAATCTCTTTCTTTTTATTTTGTTTGATCAAAGAAAACTCGAAATGTTCATCCTTCTCAAGAACAATCAAATCTTTGTCGGTTCTCTTGATATTCATCTTGTTGAGGAATGCTTCAACGTCACCTTTGATATCGTAAATATCAAATTCCTCTCCTTTGCCGTACCAAGTATCAATATTTTTTTTACCGGTTACAGCCATCAACAAATGTTCTTCTTCGGAAAAATCATCAAAAGAGTTTATCTGATCGTTTATTCCCTTGAAGATATGACCGATCTCGAATAATTTCAAATCTTGCTCTTTAACCTTTATGTTTCTTGAAATTGTGAGCAGCATTCCCGGAATCAATGATGTACGCAAATTAGACATCTCAGAACTTTGAGGAGAAAGCACGGGAATCGATTTACCAAACTCCGCTGCCCTTTCCTGATTCAACATCGAATTGGTTAGAATCTCATTAAATCCGAGTCCGGTTAATATTGCTCTAACTTCATCTCTATATTCTGATTGATCTATCTTCGGTTTCAGAGGAATATTTATCTCCTCTACCAAAGGAATTTTGTTATAACCGTAAATTCTTGCTACTTCTTCAATCAAATCTATTTCACGCTCAATATCGTGACGGAAAAGAGGAACTTCCACTTCAAGTTTTTCCGGATCGATTTCTGTTAATTCGAATCCCAAACCTTTCAATATTCCATGTACCTCTTCGACTGAAATTTCGAAGCCTAGCACTTTAGTTATCCGGGCATAACGAAGGGTAACTTTTCTTCTCTGCATCGGCTCGGGATAAACATCTATCACGCCTTTCGCAATAGTCCCTTCGCCCAATTCGGCAATCAATTGAGCGGCTCTTTTTGCCGCAAACAATGTGCCCTCCGGATTACATCCTCTCTCGAATCTGTAGGAGGAATCCGTGGATAATCCCAACCTTTTAGAAGTCTTCCGGATTCTGGATGGATTGAAATAAGCACTTTCAATCAAAACGTTAACTGTGTCATCTGTAACTTCCGAATTTTCACCACCCATTACACCGGCAACCGCAACGGGTTTTTCGCCGTCACAAATCATTAAATCATCGGGAGATAATTCTCTTTCTTTGGAATCCAAAGTAACAAACTTTTTAACATCACCGGCTTTCTTTACGACGATCTTTCTTCCTGCAAGTTTATCGAGATCGAAAGCATGCAAAGGTTGGCCTAATTCATAAAGTATAAAGTTAGTTACATCCACTACATTGTTAATAGGTCTTAAACCTACGGCAACCAACTTTTCTTTCAACCAATCGGGAGATTCTTTTATTTTCACTCCGGTAACAACAGTTGCGGAATACCTTGGGCATCCTTGAGCATCTTCAATTTCAACACTGGCTAATGATTCGATTGCTTCGCCGTTATCTTGGAAGTTTAATTCGGGATATTTCACTTCGGTTTTATAAGAAGCCGCTAAATCCCTCGCCATTCCGATATGTGAAAGTGCGTCTGCCCGGTTTGGAGTGATATCAATTTCGGCAACAACGTCATCAACTCCAAATGCTTCTGCTATAGGTGTTCCCGGCTCCAGTGATTCATCCAAAACCATAATTCCGGTATGATCATCGCCCAAGCCTAATTCATCCTCGGCACAAATCATTCCTTCGGAGACTTCACCTCGTATTTTAGTTTTCTTCATCACCATTCCGTTCATCGGAATTACAGCACCAATCTTTGCAAATGCAACCTTTTGACCTGCATCTACATTCGGCGCTCCACAAACCACGTTATAATCCTTTTCCCCATCATTCACAACACATAGTGATAGCTTGTCCGCGTTTGGATGTTTTTTCTTTTCTTTTACATAACCAACAACAATATTTTTTAATTCCCCGGCTTTGTCTTCAACTTCGTCAACTTCCAATCCGGATACCGTTAACTGTTCTAAAACATCAAGAGGATTCTTATCTTTAATATCGATGTAATCATTCAACCATTTAACTGAAACTTTCAATTACTCAACTCCACAATTAGAATTGTTGTAAAAATCTATTATCATTATCGTAGAAAACACGTATATCGTCTATGCCGTATTTCAACATGGCCATTCTTTCCACACCCATGCCGAATGCGTAACCGGTATATTTTTCCGTATCCACGTTTACATTGTTTAGTACATTTGGATCAACCATTCCGCATCCGAGAATTTCCAACCATCTTCCCGGTTTGCCTGGTGTCTCCCACCAAATATCAACTTCGGCAGAAGGTTCCGTGAATGGAAAAAATGATGGACGGAAACGGAACTTCACATTTTCTCCGAAAAACTGTCTGGCAAAATAAACCAGAGTTGCTTTCAATTCGGCAAAAGTAATATTTTCGTCAACTACCAAGCCTTCCACTTGGTGGAACAGGCAATACGATTTTGCTGAAATAGCCTCGTTGCGAAAAACCCTTCCCGGCATAATAGCTCTAAGCGGTGGATTCACTTTTTCCATTAATCTTATTTGAACCGGAGAAGTATGCGTTCTCATTAAAAACTTATCATTAATGAAAAACGTATCCTGCATATCCCGTGCAGGGTGATCATCGGGAAAGTTTAACTGCTCAAAATTATAATAATCACTTTCCAATTCGGGACCTTCATAAACGGAAAATCCGAGTCCTTTGAAAATATCCCGGATCTCTTTGGTTACTTGGGTTAGAACATGTGTGGTCCCAAATCTTTTACTCCGCCCTGGCAAAGAAAGATCAATATCAATACTTTTTGAAGAACTCGCAGACTCCAATTCAGCTTTCTTCGCATTAAAAAGATCATTAACAAAATTTTTAAGCACATTAAGATCTTTCCCGAATTTCGGTTTTTCTTCTTTGGGTAATGCTTTGAATTCATCAAAAAGAACTGACAGTGAACCTTTGCGTGACAGGTATTTGATTCGGATTTCCTCGAGGGCTTTAAGGTCGGAAACTTTTTCTATTTCTTCTGAAAAACTCTGACGAATATTTTTAATTTTTTCTTCCATAACAAATCCAGAACTATTTAAACTTTACCCCCTCACCTGCAATTCACACAAGATGAGGGGGTAATAAATTAACTTAATACAAATTTAACTATATCGTTAAAGGCTTGTGGATTCTCAACTGCCAAGTTCGCAAGAACTTTTCTGTTGATGGTAACACCCTTTTCTTTCATTCCGTGAATAAGTCTGGAATAAGTAGTTCCGTTTGCTCTAGCGGCAGCGTTAATACGAGCAATCCACAGCTTACGGAAATTTCTTTTCTTCGCTTTGCGGTCTTTGTATGCATGCTGAAGACCTTTTTCAACGGAGTGTTTGGCAACGGTATAAACGTTACCTCGGGCGCCCCAAGAACCCTTAGCCATATTTAATACTTTTTTTCTTCTCTTACGGGAAGAAACATTATTTTTAGCTCTAGGCATAGCTAATCCTCACTTTAATTAAAAAATTATAAAACCATTTCTTTGACTCTTTTGGAGTCAGCTTTAGAAACTAAAGTAGCTTTACGCAAGTTTCTTTTCCTCTTTTGAGATTTAGAGGTAAGAATATGCGAAAGATAAGCTTTGTTTCTTTTGAATTTGCCGGAACCGGTTTTACGAAATGTTTTAGCGGCTCCTCTGTTGCTTTTCATCTTTGGCATAATACACCTTATCTGTTATTTGTTTTTACTTTTACCTTTTTGAGGGGCGAGAATAGCATGCATTGTTCGCCCTTCAAACCTTATATCACTTTCGATTCTAGCATCGTCTTGCAATTCTTCAATGAACTTCAATAATAAATTCTTTCCCAAATCAGTGTAGGCTAATTCACGGCCTTTAAATATAACAGCCACCTTAACCTTGTTTCCGTCTTTCAAAAATCCACGAGCATGTCTGGCTTTGAACATGAAATCGTGTGTATCGGTATTAGGATGCAAACGAATTTCCTTTAGCTGCGTAACATGCTGATTTTTCTTAGCCAGTTTTTCTTTCTTTTGCAGCTCGTATTGGAATTTTCCAAAGTCAATAATTTTGCAAACCGGAGGTTTTGCTTGCGGTGCAATTTCCACCAAATCCAAGTTTTTTTCTGTTGCCAAATCAAGTGCCTTTTTTATAGGCATAACCCCAATTTGTTCTCCATTATCATCGATCACCCTAACTTCAGGTACATCGATTTTGTCGTTAATACGATAGTTTGCTTGTGCGATAAATTACCTCGCTAATTGTTCATTATTCTGTTTTTTATTTCAACTTCTAATTTAGAACTAAAATCTGATAAACTCAACTCTCCGAGGTCACCTTTTTTGTGTTGACGTACAGAAACGGTATCATTGTTCATTTCTTTTTCGCCAACAATCAGCATGTAGGGAATCTTTTGAGTTTCCCATTCCCGGATTTTGTAACCAATTTTTTCGTTACGTTTATCAATTTCAACTCTAAATCCTTTGCTACGAAGCTCATTGTAAACCTTTTCGCCATACTCGGCAAAATTTTGAGACACCGGGATAACAACAGCTTGAATTGGAGCTAACCAAACGGGGAAATAACCCGCAAAATGCTCAATCAAAACTCCGATAAATCTTTCCAAAGAACCAAATGGTGCACGATGAACAACAACCGGTCTGTGTTTCTGTCCATCGCTGCCGGTATATTCAAGATTAAATCTTTCCGGCATTACATAGTCAATTTGCACAGTACCCAACTGCCATTTTCTTCCAAGAGCATCCCGAACCATAAAATCTATTTTAGGGCCATAAAACGCAGCTTCGCCTTCTTCAACAATGTAGTTGAGTCCCATTTCATCGGCAGCTTCTTTAATTTCTCTTTGAGCTCTTTCCCAAAGTTCTATATCGCCACCATATTTCTCAGCGTTATCGTCTCTGTAGGAAAGCTGAGTTGTAAAATCTTCGAAACCAACGGCGGCAAAAACTGTTTGTATCAATTCAATAACGTTACAAATTTCATCTTTAAGTTGATCTTGGCGAACGAATATATGCGAATCGTCCACTGCAAAGGAGCGTACACGTGTAAGCCCATTCAATTCACCGGATTGCTCATATCTATAAACAGTACCGAATTCAGCCAAACGCAATGGTAGATCTCTGTAGCTTCTCGGTTTGGAAGCATAGATCTGAAAATGATGAGGACAGTTCATTGGTTTAAGCAAGTATTCTTCGGGACTGTCTTCAAATTTCAGAGTTGGGAATTGGGAATCTTTATAATACGGATAGTGTCCGCTGGTTTTGTACAACTCTATATTCCCTATGTGTGGAGTAACCACAGGAGAATATCCCCTTTTGATTTGCTCTTCGCGTAAAAATCTTTCGAGAGTTTCTCTTAAAACAGCACCTTTGGGCAACCAGAGTGGTAAACCTGCCCCAACTTTGGGAGTAATGTGGAACAACTCCAATTCCCTTCCCAATTTACGGTGATCACGCTTTTTAGCTTCTTCCAATCTTTCGAGATACTCATCAAGCATTTTCTTTTTCGGAAAGGAAACGCCGTAAATTCTTTGAAGCTGTTTGTTGTTCTCGTCGCCTCTCCAATAGGAACCTGATACGGAAAGAAGCTTAACATATTTAATTTTTGAAGTATCCGGCAAATGCGGTCCTGTACAAAGGTCGGTAAAATCACCTTCGTGATAAAGGCTGATTGTATCCGACTCTTCATCAAGTTCACTGATTATCTCAAGTTTATACTCGTCATTCTGCTTCCCGAAGAAATCGAGAGCTTCTTGTTTACTCAATTCCTGACGTTGGAAGGGATTACCTTCTTTTGCAAGTTCGAGCATTTTCTGCTCGATTTTCCGGAGATCATCTTCGGTTAAATTTTTATTTATATCAAAATCATAATAGAAACCACTTTCTATCGCGGGTCCTACACCAAATTTAGCTTCGGGATAAAGGGCTTTAATTGCATGCGCCATCAAGTGTGATGAGGAATGCCAATAGGTTTCTTTCCCTTCGTCGTCTTTGAAAGTAAGTATTTGTAATTCGCAGTCTTCGGTTAAAGGAGTGTATACTTCCTTAACTTTACCATTAATTTTTACTGCAAGTGCATCGGACGCTAATCTGGGTGAAATTGATTCAGCCACCTCAAGGGCGGTTGTATTTTTTTCAACCTCTCTTACCGAACCATCAGGTAATGTAACTTTAATTTTTTCCATTCCGACCGTCTCATTTAGCGGGAAACCGCAAATGAAAAATTCCCTTTTTTATAATCTGTTTTTAATTTAATAAGTTAACGGGAATGAATTGATAATCCAAACACCGCTTTTGTGGGTCCTAGTGGATTCGAACCACTGACCTTCTGCACGTCAAGCAGACACTCTAACCAACTGAGCTAAGGACCCAAATCAAGTTCAAAGTTCAAAGTACAAGGTAAAAAGTACAAAGAGTGAAAATATGCACTTTGTGTAACTTAAAATTGTAAAGAGGATTACTTTGTCAATCCCTTTTTAATTATTATCATTTTGTTAAAGAACCACTGACCTCCCCGACAAAGTCGGGGCACTCTAACCAACTGAGCTAAGGACCCAATCAAGTACAAAGTAAAAAGTACAAAGTTCAAAGTGTGAAAATATGCACTTTGTGTAACTTAAAACTATAAAGAGATATTACTTTGTCAATCCCTTTTTAATTTTTATCATTCTGTTAAAGAACCACTGACCTCCCCGACAAAGTCGGGGCACTCTAACCAACTGAGC
>CAZULK010000018.1:0-24719 GCA_964621225.1 uncultured Melioribacteraceae bacterium
AAATCTTCCGCAAATGGAGTGGGATGATCATAATCAAGTAAATTTAATTTTTTCATCAACATTTTTAGAGGAACTCTCCTTCCCTCTTTCATGGGATGAACCTTCACTTCTTTTATTTGATTGTGTTTTAATCCCAATACTTTCATCTCCGCTTTGCCTTGATCGCATGCCTCTCTTGGGTATAGATCTTCAGGGCATGCATACAGCGAACAGAGTCCGCAAGAACAACAAAGGTCTGCGAATTCATTCCATACTTCTTTTCCACTTTTTGTAAAAACGAGTGATCTCATTACCTTGTGTGGTTGGACCTCGTAACCCAATAAATAACGGGGACAAAACTCAGTACAGTAGGAACATTGATCGCAAGCCGATTTACCGATTCTATTCATATCCTGCTTTGGTCTTTCCATTCTCATTACCAAATAATGATCCAATGGTAAAATGATTAAACCTGCAGTGGTTTTTGTAACAACCTCGGTAGTATCAAATGTTAATTTACCCATCATCACACCGCTAACGAAAACAGCATATTCGCTAAGAGTTGATCCGCCCGCCATTTCAATCAATTCTTTGAATTGAGTGCCGACCGGAACCATGAAGGATTTCGGTTCCCTTACCGCTCCGTTAACTGATACCATCTTCTTTGTAACGGGTATACCATCATTTGCGTTTGAAATATTGTATAGTGTTTCCACATTGTTCACAACACAACCAACATCCAATGGTATTCCGTGCGGAGGAATAAGTCTTTTGGTTGCTTCATATACTAATTCGTATTCATCCCCGGAAGGATAAAAATCACCAAGGAATGATAATTCAATCTTACCGTTGGAAAAATGTTTACTAACTTCTTCTGCAGCCGGCATGTTTTTTCTTTTAACGCCAAAATAACCCCTTTTAGCTCCGGTAGAATCAATCATTAATTCCATTCCGTTAACAATTTGTGGGGCAAAATGAAGCATTATTTCAAAATCTTTATGTAACAATGGCTCGCATTCTGCTCCGTTGGCCAGCATAAATTCCACTTGGCTGTTGGCTTTAATATGTGCCGGGAAACCGGCACCACCCGCGCCAACAACTCCGGCATTAAATATCTTATCTGCTAAACTCATTCTATACCTTTCTCTTAATTACAACAACGGTTTTATCGTCTTGATACTTACTATCTATTGTAGAAAACTTTATCACATCATTAATTATCGAATAGGCAATTTCTTTCGGACTTAATTCCTTATTCTTCTTGATTATTTTTAACAATCTTTTGTCATCATAAAACTTAAATTTATTATTTGCCGCTTCGGTTATACCGTCACTGTAAATAACCAGAAAATCTCCTTTTGCAAAGTTAATTGAATCGGTCTCAAATTTTGAATTCGGAGCCGGTCCTAATAACGGTCCCGTCGGATTTAAGTATATAAATTCATTTTTCTGTTTGGAATAGAATATTGCAGGAAGGTGACCCGCGTTGGCATATAGGAATAATCCTTTTTTATCATTTGATATTTCACCGTAAAACAAACTGCAAAATCTATCGTCGGAAAATATTTTGTTGATCAAATTATTTAATCTGAACATCAACGGTGATATTTTGATTTGAAATGTACTAGCCATACGCAGTGCACCGGAAATATACATCGCCTCTGCAGCAGCACTCAATCCCTTAGAAGCGGCATCCCCAACCGCAATTCCCAATCTCTCTTCATCATTTCCAATTTTCACATAATCATAAAAATCACCGCCAAGAATTTCTGCCGGAATGGTTACACCGAATATATCATAACTGTGAAAAGAGTATTCATGTTCGGGCAGTATACTTCTTTGCAGTTGTTTTGCTTTATCCAAATCTTTTATTAAACTCTTTCTGGTATTGCTCAGCCGCCATTCTCTCAAACGTGATGTTATTACCGTAGCAATTGTATTGATGGTATACCGGAATTCTTGATCTATTTTCTCGCTACTAAAAGCAATTAAAAATTCGTAATAATTTTTATTTTCTACTTGAATTTTACTACCTACTCCGGAGGCAGAGTATTTAAATATTCCTTTTTTCAGTAATTCTTGGTTGGTCTCTTCGGCTAATATGGTTCTTTGATTGCCGATCATTTCAAAAATTGGACTTTCATTTAAATACAGTAGAAAACCACTTTTAATTTTTCTTACTTTTCCCGATTGGTAAAGTAATTCATAAGCTTTTAATGCAGGGTTTAACTTCCAAATTCTACCGCCGTTAATATTTATATTTTCAGCTTCAATTATTTCCTTTAAAATATTTTTAAGCAGTTCCGTTTCCGTTTTGAACTGCTCTGTGGCAATTGTTTCTAATGTTCTTAATAGTCTTCTTAATTCCATTAAACTACCTGTAATAAATATAATTGGGAACGAATCATAAATATTCTATTCTGCATAAAATAAAATCATCTTTCTCAATGCTCTTTTACAAACTTCGTTGAATTCATCCGAAGTAAACGATTTCATAATGCTATTGTATGTTGGACGGTAAACTCCTTTAGCCACGTAACCGCCGCCTTCAAATACCCCGATTTCATTCATATATTTTTCATCCGACGGTGTTGGCACCGGGGTTCCTTCTTTAATCATGTCTTTCCATTTTGATTCGAAATTAACCAGGGTGGTAACATTCGGTTCCCAAGGTTCTACATCGGTTGGATAAAAATCCTGGTATGAAACATCCGAAGTGTAATATTCATCTGCCAAACCGCCGAACCCATGACCGAATTCGTGGATAAATATTTGTCGGGCTTTTTCATTTTTAGCTGCGGTTACCGAATAATAATTATAGATAGCTCCCCCACCATATTTTTCCGAATTGACAAGTATATAAATTTGGTCGTAAGGGGCATTAGCTGCCAAATCTCTTACTGCTTTATAATCATATGTCATTAAATATCTTTCCGAATCGAAAGTATAATATGTTGTATTCAGAAGGGTGCTTTTCCATTGCCCTTGTCCCGGAATATCGGTGCCCGATTCTTTCGACGGAGCAAGAACAGCCCAAACGTTTATCTTATTTTTAAATTCCTTAAATGGTTCATAATAGAAAATATAGTTTTTAAATTTCTCGCAATCGGCTTTGAAATCTTCCATTTCATCTTTGGTATAACCATCGGGTAAAAATAGAATATCCAATTTTTCAGCCGGATCGCCACTAAAATGAATCTTTACTTTCTCATAGTTAATCTTTGATTCTTTATTAATGAAATAACTTTCCGGATCAATAATATAAGAGAATAACTCTTGAAAATTTCCTTTCCTGTCACGGGAATATATTTCAAGTTTTACAGAATCTTTTGGGAACGGGAAAGTTACGGTTTCACTAAGTGTACGATTTACATTTTTGGCTTCTTCTGTAGTTTGCCATTCACGGAATAAAGTGGAATATCCGCGCGAATAAATCAATTCATTGCTTTTTAAATCAGTTACTTTGAAGAGATAAGCACCATATTCAAAAGTATCAATAAGATTTGTTTTAGAACCACCCCAGTACGGCTCTTCTTTTATTTCATCAAATGAAATAGATTCCGAAGTAGCATTCCCCGTATGGAAATAATCGAATCTTAACGTTTTGTTTTCAAAATAATCGTTAAACTTTATTTGTGAATAAGTCAGCGTAGAGAGCAACAATAAAAAGCTTAGAAAATTTTTCATATTAAAATCCGTAATTTTTCAAAAATAAAAATCGTAAGCTATAATATATCGAGATTATCTCTTTATTGCTTGTTTACGGAAATGTAAAAATATTATTTTGAAAAATTCCTCGAACCCGGTTTGACCAATGGTAATCCTTCCTTGCAAAGAGGACAGTCATCCGGTTCGTATGAAATTACTTCCATGCGGAGACACGAAAATTGTTTTGTACCAAAATTTACTTTGCCGTTGCTTCTGTCCACAATAAACCCAACACCAACTAAATTAGCTTTTGATTTTTTTACAACATCAATCACTTCGAATACGGAACCCCCGGTTGTAACCACATCTTCACAAACAAGAACATTTTCACCTTCGGAAATTGAAAATCCCCTTCTCAAAGTCATTTTACCATCTTCGCGTTCCGCAAAAATAAACCTCTTTCCTAATTGGCGAGCTACTTCCTGTCCTACCACTATCCCACCGATCGCCGGAGCAATGACCGTATCAATTTCATCATCATTAAATGCATTTACAATCATACGGCAAATATTGGTCATGTGATCGGTATATTGAAGTACTTTTGCACACTGGAAATATTTGTTACTGTGACGTCCGGAGGTTAACAAAAAATGCCCTTCCAAAAGGGCATCCGTATCTTTGAATATTTTCAATAAACTTTCTTCTTTCATCATCACACCAAGTTTTGAATTGTTTCGGCTAAATTAAAATCTTTTTGGGTTACTCCACCCTCGCTGTGGGTGGAAATTTTAATTAACACTTTATTGTAGGAATGAATTAATATATCGGGATGGTGATCGGCTTTTTCGGCTTCAATACCTATTTGCACTACAAAAGAAAGTGCCGCACTGAAATTTTCTGCGACAAATTCTTTAATTAAAGAATTATCCTGAAAATTCCAGTCCGGCAAATTTTTTAATTTATCTTTAATTTCCTCCTGACCAAGGATCATTAATCAACCTTCTCCTCGGCAGGATTCTCTAATTCGGCATCCTTTTTCTGCTTGTTCTGTTTTACTTTTTTAGGCACGAAATAGAGTTCATCCTTTTTCTTGTTGTATTTAACTACAATTGTGTCGCCTTCGACGAAATTCTTGTTCAATAGCTCTTCTGCAAGAGGATCCTCAATATATTTTTGGATTGCTCTCTTCAACGGACGAGCACCATATTTAGGATCATAACCTTTTTCGGCGAGGAAATTCATTGAGTTTTTATCCAACTCAATTTCCATCTGATTTTCTCTTAGATTCTCAATTAATTCCTTCAATTCGATACTGATAATTTGTTTAATATCTTCAATATCAAGATTGCGGAATACAATTGTTTCGTCTATTCTGTTCAGAAATTCCGGATTGAAGAGACGTTTCATGGCTTCTTCCACTGTGGAACGCAGATGTTCATATTTATCACCACTTTCGTCACCGGAAAATCCGAATCCGCCCGTGGCTTTAATTTCTTTCGTACCAACGTTTGAAGTCATTATGATAATAGTATTCTTAAAATCAACTCTTCTGCCAAGACTATCGGTTAGCATACCGTCGTCCAATACTTGGAGAAGAAGATTGAACACGTCCGGATGAGCTTTTTCAATTTCATCGAACAATACAACCGAATAAGGTTTTCTTCTTACTCTTTCGGTCAATTGTCCGCCTTCTTCATAACCGACATATCCGGGAGGTGCACCTACTAAACGGGATGCAGCAAATTTCTCCATATATTCACTCATATCTATTCTTATGAGAGCATCTTCGGAATCGAATAGATAACGAGCCAATTCTTTTGCAAGTTCAGTTTTTCCTACACCTGTTGGACCTAAGAAAATGAAACTTCCGATTGGTTTATTTGCTCTCTTCAATCCGGCTCTTGTACGACGAATGGCTTTGGTAAGCTTAATGATAGCCTCGTCTTGGCCAACAATTTTTTCTTTGAGGGAATCTTCCATTTTAAGAAGTTTTTCCGTTTCGGCTTGTACAACACGTGTAACAGGAATTCCGGTCATCATGGAAACAACCGTAGCAATATCTTCTTCAGAAACATCATAAACTTCGTCCTTCATCTGATTTTCCCATTCCCTCTTGGCAATTTCGAGATCGGACTGAAGGGTTCTTTCTTTATCTCTTAATCGTGCGGCTTCTTCGTAATCCTGTTGTTTAACCACACTTATTTTCAATTTCTTGATCTTTTCAATTTCTTCTTCCAATTTCAAGATTTCATCGGATACTTTGAAGTTACCCATATGAACTCTTGAACCTGCTTCGTCGAGAACATCTATTGCCTTATCGGGCAAGTATCTGTCTGTAATATAACGGTCGGAAAGTTTAACCGCACTTCTGATTGCGTCTTCCGAATATCTTACATGATGATGTTCTTCATATTTGAATTTAATGAAATTGAGTATCTCAATCGTTTCATCAACACTTGGCGGTTCAACCATTACTTTTTGGAATCTTCTGTCCAGAGCGCCGTCTGTCTCAATATACTTTCTGTATTCATCCAAAGTTGTGGCTCCAATACACTGGATGTCGCCCCTTGCCAAAGCAGGTTTGAACATATTCGACGCATCCAAAGAACCGCTTGCACCACCGGCGCCAACAATTGTGTGCAATTCATCGATGAATAGAATTACATCGGTGGCTTTTTCAAGTTCGTTCATCAATGCTTTCATTCTTTCTTCGAATTGACCGCGGTATTTTGTACCTGCTACCAATCCGGCAAGGTCGAGTGTAACAACTCTTTTGTCCTGCAAAATACGGGGTACTTTGCGGGCAACAATTTTAAGAGCCAATCCTTCGGCTATTGCGGTTTTCCCAACACCGGGTTCACCAATAAGAACCGGATTATTCTTTTTCCTTCTGGAAAGAACTTGTGCAACTCTTTCAATTTCTTTTTCCCTGCCAATAACCGGATCGAGTTTATCTTCGGCAGCCAATTTGGTCAAATCCCTACCGAAGTTATCCAGCACGGGAGTTTTGGTTCTGTCAGGTTTTTTAACCTGCGGAGGAGTAAGTTTCCTTGCGCCCGATCCGCCACCACGCTGTGCAAGCAGATTGTTCAATTCAGCTCTTGCACTTTCATAGGTAACATTAAACTGATGCAAAATTTGAGTTGCGATATTATCTTCGTCCCTCAACAAGGAAAGAAGAATGTGTTCTGTACCAATGACGTCAGATTTGTAAATCTTAGATTCAATTTGAGTAATTTTCAATACTTTTTCCGCCTGTTTGGTAAGCGGAATATTTCCGATAGTTAACGTATTACCGGCACTTCTTACAGTATCTTCAATTGCTTTTTTTAATCTAATTAAATCTACGTCAAGATTTCTTAAAATCTTGATTGCTACGCCTTGCCCTTCTCTGATTATACCCAAAAGAAGATGCTCTGTCCCAATAAAATCGTGTCCAAGTCTCAGAGCTTCTTCCCTGCTTAATCTTATAACTTCCTGAACTCTTTCAGAAAAATTACCGTCCATATTATTATCCTTAAAAAATTTATATTATTTAATACATTCAAAACAAAAAAAAGGAGAAAATGTTTCCTAAAATACGCATTGATTTAGCCTAATTCAAGGTTAAATAATTATCGTAATTTTCCGCTTAATATTTAACTTTTTATTGCAAAATATTGTAATATAGATCACAGTTTGCTATTTTTTGTTAGAATTTATTAAAAAAACTTAGAGGAATGAAATGGACGTTGTAGGTGGTCTTTCAATATTAGTAATTATAGTGGCGATATTCATTTTAGCGGTTATCGTCTATTTTGTGCCGGTTGGTCTTTTCATAACGGCATATTTTTCAGGTGTAAAGCTAAAAATTTTCAAAGATCTGGTCGGAATGCGACTAAGAAAAGTATCTCCTTACGTAATTGTAAGAAGTTTGATTTCGGCAACAAAAGCGGGTTTACATTTGGACACTTCCCTTTTGGAAGCCCATTATCTTGCCGGAGGAAATGTAATTAACGTGGTAAATGCCCTGATTTCAGCAAATAAAGCGAATTTAGACCTCTCATTCGAAAAAGCTGCGGCAATTGACCTGGCAGGTAGAGATGTATTGGAAGCGGTTAAAATGTCCGTGCTCCCGAAAGTGATTGAAACTCCCGTTGTTTCCGCAGTGGCAAAAGACGGAATTCAACTTAAAGCCATAGCAAGAATTACGGTCAGAGCTAATCTCGAAAGATTAGTTGGTGGTGCAGGTGAAGCTACAATTTTAGCTAGAGTTGGCGAAGGAATTGTCTCCACAATTGGATCGAGCGAAAGCCACAAAGATGTTTTGGAAAATCCTGATAGTATTAGTAAAGTTGTACTGAAAAAGGGATTAGATGCGGGAACGGCGTTCGAAATACTCTCTATTGATATCGCGGATGTAGACGTTGGAACGAATATAGGCGCAATTTTGCAAGCCGATCAAGCTGAAGCTGATCTGAAAGTAGCCCGTGCAAAAGCTGAAGAAAGAAGAGCTGCGGCTGTTGCAACGGAGCAAGAAATGAAAGCCGAGGTGGCAAGAATGCGAGCCAAGGTTGTGGAAGCGGAAGCAGAAATACCAAAAGCAATGGCGGAAGCATTCCGTACGGGAAATTTAGGAATTATGGACTATTATAAATTGAAAAACATCCAAGCCGATACGGATATGCGAAGCTCGATAGCTAAACCGGAAGATAAAGATAAGAGCGATAAAGATAATGGATAATTTCTTTGATTATATAATAATTTTATTCTTCATTATTAGCGCTCTTAGTTCTCTGTTTAAGCAGAAAAAACAGAAACAAGAAGAGACATCCGAGCCGGACTTCCCCGAATTGGAATTCGAGCGTGAGGAAGTAGAGCAAAGTCCGATGCAAAGGGACGAAATGGAATCCAGAAAAATGGATTATAATATTCACGGAACAACAGAAACACCTTTTGAAGATGAATACACAAAATTGCTCGAAGAAAGGGAAAAAAGAGGTCCGGTTGATGACTATGTCCCTGAAGAAAAAGTTTACGATAAAATGATTGTAAACGAAAAAGCAAAAGCAATACGGGAAAAATTGAAAACCCCGGAATCTTTCAGGGAAATATATATAATTTCCGAATTGCTGAATAAACCTGTCGGAATGAGGGAAGATGGCTAAAAAATATGTTTTAAAAAGAACATCTTCCCTTCCCCAAAGGGAAATCGACGAATCGAGATTCGAAATAAATTACAGGGAAGAATTAAATAATTCACAATTCGAAGCGGCTTCGGCGATTGAAGGAAATTATTTGGTGATTGCTGGAGCCGGCACCGGCAAAACCCGTACGCTTGTTTATCGTGTTGCTCGACTTGTGGAATTGGGATATGATCCCAAATCAATTTTATTACTTACATTTACCAGAAAAGCAGCCCGGGAGATGCTCAACCGGGCAGCGGTGCTGTTGGATAATCGTTGCTCCAAAATAAACGGTGGCACATTTCATTCCTTTGCCAATGCAACACTCAGAAAATATCACAAATTTCTGAACCTTGATCCCAATTTTACTATACTCGATCAATCCGACAGCGAAGATGTCATAAATTTAATCCGTGCTCAACTGAATCTGCACCAAAAAAAGAAGAGATTCCCCAATAAATCGACCATCTACAAAATAATGAGCTTGAGCGTGAATACCGAAAGGGAGATTGAACAAATCCTTTTGGACGATTATCCTCATTTTGAGGAATATGCAGATAAGTTATTGCAAATAAAGCAAATATATGAATCATATAAATACAAAAATAGCCTTCTCGATTATGATGACTTGTTAATTTATTTGCGCAAATTTTTGGACGACTTTGGCCCCGGAGCTAAATCACTTCTGAGCAATATTAAATTTGTAATGGTGGATGAATACCAGGACACAAACAAATTACAGGCAGATATTGTGAAGGGATTGGCTCAAATTAATAATAATGTAATGGTGGTTGGCGACGATTCTCAGTCGATTTATTCCTTCAGGGGAGCAAATTTTAAAAACATTATGGAATTCCCCAAATTGTTTCCTGATGTCAAGATTATTAAATTGGAAGAGAATTACCGGAGCACGCAAGAAGTCCTGAATTTCGCAAACAACATAATTGAATCGGCTTTGGAGAAATATCCCAAATTTCTTTTCACCAGGAAAAAAGACGGTGAATTACCTGCAATAATTTCTGCATCCAACGAAAATATGCAAAGCAGATTCATAGTTGAACGAATTCTCGAATTGAGAGAAGAAGGCGTTCCCCTTTCCGAAATTGCAGTTCTTTTCCGAGCTTCCTTCATGTCGTTCGATCTCGAAATTGAATTGAACAAAGCAAATATCCCTTATATTAAATATGGAGGGATGAAATTCATAGAAACAGCTCACGTTAAGGATCTACTTGCATTTTTACGAATTGCCGAAAATCCAAAGGATTTTGTTAGCTGGTACAGAATATTACTCCTTTTGGAAGGTGTCGGACCCAAAACAGCTCAGCACATTTTGGATGATATAGCCACAAATAAAATTACCATAAATCAAAGTACAGAGGCAATCACCGAGCGGAAGTATAAAGATAATGTTTATTCATTGATTAACGTGCTTCACAACATAAAACACAACTACCATTCCCCTGCCGAGATGACCGAAGTTGCTTTACAATACTATATGCCTTTGTTCAAAGCAAAATACGATGATTTTAATAAAAGAAAGAAGGATTTGGAAATATTTGCTAACATTGTTCATGATTATCAATCCCTCGAAGAACTGTTGACAGACATGGCATTGGATCCACCAACTGATAGTGTTACAGACGTAGAGCCTGAGAATAATGAAAATGAATTTCTGACACTTTCCACAATCCACTCGGCTAAGGGACTCGAATGGCATACGGTTTTTGTGCTGCATGCTCTTGAAGGATATTTCCCCTCTTCACAATCTTTCGAGAATATCGATTCACTGGAAGAAGAGAGAAGATTGATGTATGTAGCTGTTACAAGAGCAAAACAGAATCTTTATGTATGTTACCCGATGCATATATTCGATAGACACAACGGATTTACAATTGCAAAACCCTCTAGATTTATTGCCGATGTAAGCGAAGATTTAGCAGAGGAATGGCTGTTGGAAGAAGGTTGATGCGTTTTACATTCCCCGTGAATTCAGGTGAAGTATGATTTTAACTGTTTCCGTCATATGTATTCTTTTTTTGATATGGTTTGTTATCCTTTTTAATGCAGTATTTATTGAAAATAGCAATCCATCCAACACATATCGTTCGGGTAATTTTAACGGATTTTCAATTATTATTGCTGCAAAAAACGAAGAAGATCACTTATCAAAACTGCTGAATTCGCTTGAAAGATTGGACTACCCCTTAGAGCACTTCGAGATCATCTTAATTGACGATAATTCTATTGATAATACATATCAAATTGCGCTTGCTCATTCAAAATCTTTTTCCAACATAAAAATAATCAAGGCAGGTGATAAAAAACTTCCGGCTAAAAAGGGTGCTCTACAGATTGGCTATGAAAATGCAAAATTCGAATATATTGTTACTACGGATGCGGATTGTGAGGTTCCCGAAAATTGGTTGATTGAACTGAATGCAAAAATTGAAAGCGGATTTGATGTTATTATCGGGAATGTAAAATTCGCAGAAAAAAATGGATTTTGGTACAATTTCTTTCAAATTGAACAAATAAAAACCAGGTTTTTAATGTTCGGTTTAGCTAATTTAGGACTTCCCTACACTTCAGCCGGACCGAATTTCTGTTTCAAAAAGGAAATTCTGGATAAAATGGGAGGATACGGAAAAATTTCCCAAATTTTAAGCGGGGACGACGATTTATTACTGAACGAAGCCGGGAAAATGGGATACAGAATAACTACAGGTGAATTCGATAATCCTGTAGCCACTGCCCCACCGGAAGGATTAAACAGTTTCTTGAAAATGAAAAAAAGACACACAACAACTTCAAATTATTATCCATTGAAAACAAAGATAATTCTCTTTTTCTGGTATTCATTGAATTTTATATCTGCATTTTCAATTATTCCGGCTATATTTTATAATCAATTCATTTATCTCTTTTTAACAAAAATCTTCATCGATTTTATGGTGATTACTTATTCTGCAAAAGAAATTAAAACAAAAATTCCGGCATTTCTTATTATCCCCTTTTCCCTGCTTGGGGAATATCTGATTCCTATCCATTATTTCCGGGCGACTTTTGGGAAAGAGAGTTGGTAATTGAACTAAGCTTTTGTTCTTGTGAAAAAGATTCCTATAGCTCCTAACAAGCCAATTATGCCGTCGAATGCCAATGTATAATCGAGTCCGAGAACAAATTTATCCTGCCACTGTTTATATGTTGTTTCGAAAACTTCGTCGTAGACTTCCACCAGCACTTGAGTTTTTGTCCAATATTCTCCGCCGTATGATTGCCAAATTGCAAATGAAATTATAAAAATTCCCAAAACCACAAAAAGAATTATTCTTTGCTTCTTGTTTAACTTCTTAATCATAATTTTCTCCAATTTTGTAAAACAATAATAAGTAATCGCGAATAACTCTTTTGCCAGATAAACGACAAATTCTTTAGAGAATAAAATACCCAAAATGGGTAATTGAAATTAAACAGATATTAAACTATTTTTACTGATTATTGAATTAAGCAAAAAAGTAGATGATTATATTTAGAATTATTCTGATTTTAGCGTTTATTTCTACCAGTATATTGCATTCCCAAACAATGGAAAGCTTTTCTGTAGAGTGGATAAAAAGCTACTCCACCGAAAAAGACTTTGGGAAAAAAGAAAATCTTTTTGATAAAGTTAAGAATTTTGTTCTCGGAAAGGACGAGATCAATTTGATGGCTCCGTTTAATGTTGCAAAATTAAATAACGGTAAATTCTTAGTTTTTTATTAATTACATAATAAACCTCTTATTTGCAGCAAAGAAGGAATTCAAATAATAGAGAAAAGCGATACAAATTATTTTGGTTCTTTAGTTGATTTTACCTTTATTAATTCAAACCAACTATTATTTACCGATTCTGAATCGAATAATATTTATTTGTATGATTCAGAGGAGAATTCAATTTCCCGCTTTCCAACAAATGTTGAATTGATGCAGCCGACAGGGATAGTATTTCTACCGGAAAAAGAGCAAATAGTTGTTTCCGAGACAAAAAAGCATAGATTGGCATTGTTGGATAAAAATGGGAATTTCTTGATGGGTATTGGATTTCGAGGAGAGGATTCAACTAACTTTAATTATCCGACTGATTTAACCAGGGATAAAGATGGAAACATATATTTGATTGATGCCCTCAATTATAAAATTAAAATTTTTGATGAAAATTTAAATTTTATTTCTTCCTTTGGTGAAGCGGGAGATGCAACAGGCTATTTTTCACGCCCAAAAGGAATAGGTGTCGATTCATTCGGCCATATTTATGTTTCAGACGCATTATTCCATGTTATTCAAATTTTCGATAATAAAGGAAATTATTTGTTCACTTTCGGAGGAAAAGGAAGAGAAGACGGTAATTTTTGGATGCCTTGCGGTATTTTCATTGACGGAAATAATCACATTTACATTGCAGATAAATATAATTCTAGAATTCAAGAATACAGGTTGTTATATGGCAGGTAGAAAATTAAATCTTTGGGTTTTGATAATAATTTTGGCTTTGTTCTACTCAGTTAAGGCTCAAAATATAGAGAATTCGCCACATAATTTATCGGTAACGGGCCCAGGTACAATAAAGGCTACAAGTGAAACGGAATTATGTGTATTTTGTCATACTCCGCATAATAGCAGTCCGAAGGCTCCGTTATGGAACCGTGCGGATCCGGGTGCAAGCTACCAAGTTTATAATTCTTCGAGTGTGGATGCTGTGATAGGTCAACCTGATGGCAGCTCTCTGCTGTGTCTTTCTTGCCACGATGGAACTATAGCCTTGGGACATGTATTGAGCAGACCAACAGATATTGGTTTTTCTAGCGGGATAACCACACTTCCTTCGGGTGAAACTAATTTATCTACTGATTTATCGGACGATCATCCTATTTCATTCGCTTATACCTCTTCCTTGGCATCATCAAATCCACAGCTAAAGAATCCTAACAATATTCATTCTGCATTAAAACTTGAGAATGGCAAGCTTCAATGCACAACTTGTCATGATCCTCATGATAACAGTAAAGGGAATTTTTTAGTGCTTTCTATGTATAAATCAAATTTGTGTAAAAAATGTCATAAAATGACTAACTGGGCCAATTCCGAACATAAATTATCCACTGCAACTTGGAATGGAAACGGTGTTGATCCGTGGCCTAATACAACTTACAATACAGTTGAAAAAAATGCATGCAGAAATTGCCACTCCCCTCACAATGCCGCAGGTAAAGAAAGACTATTAAACTATCAAAACGAAGAAGACAACTGTCTTGTTTGCCATTCGGGGAATGTAGCCGGTAAAGATATTCAATCAGATTTTCTTAAACCGTATACTCATAATGTGTATATTTACAATCAAATTCATCAGCCCGAAGAAGGAATTCCGGTTACATCTCAACATGTAGAATGCGTTGACTGTCATAATCCTCATTCTGCAAATAATGCAACTGCCAGTGCCCCGAATGCTTCCGGAGCTTTAAGTTATGTTTCGGGTATTGACGGGGACGGTAGCCCGGTATCAAATATAACATATGAATATCAACTTTGCTACAAATGCCACGCAGATAGTCCCAGCAAACCCGGAAGTCATACCCCGAGAGTGATTGATCAGGACAATGTAAGATTGGAGTTCGATCCGTCCAATCCTTCCTATCATCCTATTGAAGCACCGGGTAAAAACAATAATGTAACCACTCTTATATCACCCCTCACAGAAAGTTCTATTATTTATTGTACAGATTGCCATGCCAGCAATAATTCTTCAGCAGCAGGCCCGCACGGATCGATTTATCCACAAATTTTAAAATATAAATATGTTACTGCAGATAATACAACAGAATCTTATCAAAACTATGAACTCTGCTATCAATGCCATGACAGAAATAAAATCATAAACGATACTTCAACTAAATTTGGAAAGGAAGTTCACAGGAAACACGTGGTGGGAGAAAAGTTGCCATGCAATAATTGCCACGATCCACACGGCATAAGCAGCTCACAAGGTAATTCAACAAATAATACAAATTTAATAAACTTCCGCTCGGATGTTGTTCAGCCATATAACGGACAATTGAAATTCGTAGACCAGGGAGATCATAAAGGGCAATGTTATTTGCAATGCCACGGGGAGAGACATGACCCAAAATCATACTAATTATTCGGGAATAAATAGCAAGTTTTTTATTACTGCGGCATTTCTCTTTTCGTTGGCAGTCTACTTTATAGATGCGATAGTTGATTCTATATTTTTCTATCCGAACGAATATTTCTATAATGTACTTTTCCCGGACCCGGGGACACACGAATTTTACATGAGGACGATGCTCATCTTTACTTTTGTATTATTCGGGTTAATAATTAATTACTTTTTGAAAAAGGAATTCGAGACAACCGAAAAATTGCAGAAGAGTGAACTGAAATTCAGGACACTTGCAAACTTCACCAACGATATGGATTACTGGATATCCCCCAGAAGAGAGATTGTTTTCATATCCCCTTCCTGCGAAGAAATTACAGGGTATTCGCCGGATGAATTCAGTAATGATATTAAATTACTTGACAAAATCATTTGCGAAGAAGACAGAACTACATGGCTGGAACACGAAAATGCTGCATTGAAAGGTGCCGAAGTTTCGCCAATAGAATTCAGAATAAAAAGGAAAGACGGTAAAACCGTGTGGATTAGCCATGTTTGCCGTTCAATTTATGATTCCAAGGGCAACTATATTGGTCACAGGGTAAGTAATAGAGACATAACACAGCGAAAACTAGCTGAAGAAGAACTGAGATGGCTCAGCGAAGAACTTCAATCGGCAAATAAAGAATTGGAAAGATTACTTCAGATCACTCAGAACGAACAGCACTTGTTATTTTCACATTCACCTTATGCCAAAGCACTCTTGAACAAAGAGCTTGAATTCCTCGATGTTAATCCGGCCCTCATTAATATGTTTCAAGTCGATAAAGAGCATTTAATAGGTAGAAAAATTAAAGATTGTGAAATACTGAATAATAAAGACGTGATAAGTTATGTCGAAGACGCTATCAGACGCAAGACTGTTGTTAAAAGTCATGCAATTTATTTGGAATCATTGGATAAACTTGTTATTGTAGATGCCTATCCATTGAGTTCTGATAATGACGAACCTACTAAAATTATTATGAACCTTGAGGATGTAACCGAAAAAGTAAAGATGCTGGAAGTGAACACGGAGTTGGACGAACAGAAAAAAATGTTCGATCAACTTTTTGATTACTTGGAATTCGAAAGGAATAGAATTTCCAGGGAACTTCACGACCACATTGGTCAAAAACTTTTGTTCGTGAAAATGCAGACTGAAGTTATTAAAAATACAAAAAAATTGAATGAAGAAATTTTGGATAAAACACTGGAAACCTTATCAGATTTACATAAAGATATACGAAGTATTATCTATTCTCTTTATCCGGCGGAACTCGAAAAATTCGGTTTGGTTGATTCCATTCAATTGCTGGTAGATAAGACTTCTAAAATCGGTAATGTAAAAGTTAACTTTAAGATTTCAGGAGAGTATCATAGATTAAATATCAAAACAGAATTGAATTGTTATAGAATAGTTCAGGAAATTTTAAATAATATATTAAAACATGCCGAAGCAAAAAGGATAGATATCAATTTGACGTTCGAAAATAATATTTTGCAGATTGAGATTGTGGATGACGGAAAAGGGTTCGATTTAAACAAACTCCACTCTCCCGGATACGGTCTGGTTTCAATTAGAGAAAGAACAAGACTTTTAAACGGACATGTTGAAATAAATTCGGAACTGGGTAAAGGCACACAAGTTATAATAGATTTTCCATGGGAGTTAACGAATGAAGAAAATTAAAGTTATGTTGGTCGACGATCATGTGTTGGTTACGGAGGGGTTGAAACTGGCACTACAAACACAAGAAGATATTAAAGTAATCGGGACTGCCGTAAATGGCAAAGATGCAATTGAAAAATTGGAGAAATTGAAACCTGATGTAATTTTAATGGACATAAATATGCCGGAAATGAACGGCATTGAAGCAGCTGAAATTATTAAAGATAAATGGAACTCAATCAAAATCATTATGCTTACAATGCTCGATAACCAGAAATTTATTATCGAAGCAATGTCAAAAGGTATTGACGGTTACCTTTATAAAGATACTAATATTAACGAGCTGGTTACAGCAATACATTCCGTAATAAACGGGAAAGAATATTTGAACAAGGAAGTTACCGAAAATATTATCAGTTACCTGACCCATAAAAACAAACCCGTCTCCACAAACGGCAATCTACCCAAAATTACTCCCAGAGAATTGGAAATTATAAAACTGATTTCCAAAGGAATGACCAGCAAGGCTGTGGCGGAAAAATTATTTATAAGTGAACTTACAGTAATTAAACACAGAAAGAATATTATCCGTAAAATGGGAGTTAAAAATTTCACAGAAGTTGTAGCTGTGGCTCTCCAAAATAACCTTATTTGATCGAAATTACGGGGTATAATTTTATACCCCTTTCCGATTATTTTCACTACCCCTTTGGGGGTATATTTAACCTACCCTTTAAATAGTAAAAAAAATAGACATACGCGGGGCATTTTCCAGTATTCTCTTTTTCTTCATATTTCCGGTGTAAAAATTAAGAATATGTTTTAATACTTAATGAACAATTCACTAAACATACTGACAAATCAAAGGAGCTCTAAAATGAAATCTATCAAATTATTAGCAGTATTGGTTGTTTTCTTTGTATCCGGATCATTGATGGCACAAATCGCCGGTTCAGATCACGATTTCTCCGGAAAAAACTGGAACAATACCGGTGAAATTTGCGTTGTATGCCATACTCCTCACAACGCTGACCAGAATGTTACCAGCGCACCACTGTGGAACCACCAAGTTACTACTTCTACTTTCCAAGTATATACCAGTTCAACTTTCGACGGAACTGCAGGACAACCTGACGGTGCCTCCAAACTTTGCTTGAGCTGCCACGACGGTACAGTAGCTGTTGACAACTTCGGCGGTAAAACAAATGGAACCAATTTTGTTGGTGGTGGAAAAAACTTTGGAACCGACCTTTCAAACGATCACCCTGTATCTTTCACTTATGATCAAGCATTAGCAAATGCAGACGGTGAAATTTATGATCCTACTACTCAAAACAGTGGTTTAGGCGGAACAATTGCACAAGATCTTTTGATCGGCGGTAAAATGGAATGCGCAAGCTGCCACGATGTTCACAACACTGTTGCAGTAAACGGAACAAAATTGTTGGTTAAAACAAACAACAACTCAGCATTGTGCTTAACTTGCCATGCAAAATAATTTTCGAAATTCATGAAAATTTAATACTTTGAAAAGGCGGTTTTACCGCCTTTTTTTATAATGTAAAATACAGGAGAGGCTTAGATGTACAGGGATTTGAAAAAAATTATTTTAGTTTTTGGCATTTTGTTATTTACTGCTTGCTCGGGAAGCAAAGAAGAAGTAAATCTTGACGATTATATTATTTTCCCGCCTCCCCCGGATACCGCTAAAATTCAATTCTTTACGAAATTTTCAAGTTCCAAAGATGTTCAAGGGGAACAAAGCTCTTTGATGAAGTATGTAGCCGGTGAAGATAAAGGCGACCCGATAGTGAAACCTTACGGCGTAAGAATTTACAAAGGTAAAATATATATATGCGATACTATCCTTGGTGGATTGGAAATTATCGATCTTGAAAATCATACATTTGAATATTTTCAACCTACCGGTTTTGGCACCATCAAAAAACCGATAAATTTGGATATTGACGACGAAGGAAATATTTATGTTGCGGATACTGAACGAAGGGAGGTTGTAGTTTTCGGACCTGATCTTAAATATAAAGGAAAAGTTGGTGATGCAAAAAAACTAAAACCAACAGATGTTTTTGTATACAAAGATAAGATTTATGTTTCCAATATGCTCGGATATTCAATAGAAATTTATTCGAAAGATGATTTCAAATGGCTGAAGAAGATTCCCGATTATTCCGAAGAAGATCCAGGTTGGTTAAATACCCCCACAAATATATTCATCCAGGACGATACTCTTTACGTAAGTGATTTTGGAGCATTTAAGATAAAAATATTCGATCTGGATGGTAAGTATATTCGATCGGTAGGAAGTTATGGGAGAGGTCTCGGTCAATTCGTACGCCCGAAAGGAATAGTCGTAGATAAGGAACACAATTTATTCGTAGTTGATGCGGGATTCGAGAATGTTCAAATTTTCGATAGAAAAGGAAACTTACTCATGTTTTTTGGCGGGACATATAATGGCCCGGGAGATATGTGGTTACCTGCGAAAATAACGATTGATTATGATAATTTGGAATATTTTGAAGATATGGTTGTGCCGGGATATGATTTAAAATATTTGCTCATAGTAGCTAATCAGTACGGTCCCGACAAGATAGGAATTTACGGCTTTATAGAACCGAAAAAATAGTTGAGATGAAATATATAAAAATATTCTTGCTGACAATCCCGATAATTTTTGCAACCGGGTGTGACGAAGACACCCGGTACGAAATTCTCAGCTTTTTTTTTGACGGGGTTCCGAATCCACATAAACAAGAAAAGCATATTGAAACAACCCAAATTGACTCCAGCAGGATTAAACGCAGGCTGGAACTAGTTCGTAAAGCGGATTTAAAAATGTTTTTCCACGAACCATTCAAAGAAAGAATGTGCGGAGAATGCCACAATCTTCAAAAAGGGAATAAATTATTAGAACAACCCCCTGCCCTCTGTTTTAATTGCCATGACGATTTTCTCGATGGGAAGAAATTCAAACATGGACCAACTGCAGCGGGTTACTGTACACAGTGTCATCATCCTCACATGGAAAAACAGCAATTTATGCTCAAACGAAAAGGTCAGGCTCTTTGTTTGGAGTGCCATGACAGAAACGACATAAATAAAAAAGAAATACATTTGGAAATTGAAGACACGGATTGTTGGGAATGTCACGATCCTCATGCTTCCGATGAAAGGTTTATGCTTTAGATGATGTGGTGATTATTTGAAAAGATGAAGAAGATTATTCCGTTAATATTGATTATTATCTCTATGCAAGTATACGCTCAAAGGAGAGGAAATAAATTTTGGAACCTTCGTTACGTAAAAGGTTCTGTTACCTTTGCAGGGGATTATTTTTATCAATTTCTTCAAAATCCGAACAGCCCCAAACAGGAACTCAACTCACAACTCTACCGAGGAATTCTCGAAGCAAACTCAGAATCATTTATAATTCACCCTAATTTTCTAACAATTGACTTGGAGCTGTCTTACAGGCCGGGTACAAGAAAGGATGAATATATTTTAATTCCGAATAGATCGGAAAATACAAATGCGGAAAAATTCAGTGCGGAATTCTTTTTATTCAAAAAAAGACCTTATAACGGATCGTTCTATTTCGATTTCAACCATTCATTTACCAATAGGGATTTTGTAACCAATTCGGAATTATTCAAATCTGCATTCGGTTTTGTTGCAAATGCTTCGAATAAATTCCTTCCTGTCAGATTAAAATATGATTACGACAATTGGACTCAAAAGGAACTCCAACTCGATAAAGAATTCAAAAACATCAGCAATAACCTTAACTTAAATACTTCCAAGCTACTCTTCGGCTCCGTGATGAACAGGTTGAATTTAAATTATTCCAATTTCGATAGAACATATTCCGACGGTAACACAAGGGATATATCCGACAATCTGGAAGCTAATCTAACAAGTATCGGGGAATTCGAGGAACCGTTGAAAATAGGTTGGAATTCAACTTTGAGCTACTTGAAAAGGTCCGGATTCGATGCGAGTAACAGATTTCAAATGTTGGAAAAGATATTCTTTTATCTTCCACAAAATTTTACGGTCACTACCGGACTGCAGTTTTTAAATTCGGCTTATGTGGGGTTGAAAGACGACAGAATTACTTTAGACATGGGAGTGAAACACAAATTGTATGAATCGTTGGTTTCCAACGCTTATGTATCCTTTACGGAAAGTAATCAAAGTATTGTTATAGAAAAAACCAACGATGCCGGTTTTTCATTCGATTACTCAAAAAAGATTCCTACCGGCACTCTCAATTTGAATTACTCCTTCGACAGAGAATCTAAATCGGATAAAGGTCAATTGACAGTAAATTCCATACGGGATGAGCGCCATAAATTGGAAGACGGAGTAATTGTATTATTAAATAACCCGAATGTTGATGCTAATTCTATTATAGTCAAAAGTCCGGATGGACTAATCCAATACAGACTGAATTTGGATTACGAAATTTACGTTCACGATAGTTTCTACGAAATAAGAAGGACTTTGGGCGGACAAATTGCGAATGGTGACGTTGTTTTGGTTGATTATACCACTTTAACCGATCCCTCGTTTGATTATACAAGTATGAATAACAGTTACAGCATCTCATTAAATTTATTCGAAAATTTTCTTAATCTATCATATTCAGGGAATAATTTATCTTTCGGCGATTATTCCGGGATCAATAATATTGCATTGCGTACAGTAAACCGGAATGTCTATTCGGGAAGAATAAATTTGTACGGTGCCACACTCGGCTTTGAATACGATAATTTCG
Organism: uncultured Melioribacteraceae bacterium; assembly: GCA_964621225.1. Classification (GTDB taxonomy): domain Bacteria; phylum Bacteroidota; class Ignavibacteria; order Ignavibacteriales; family Melioribacteraceae; genus CAYNUJ01. The sequence continues at coordinate 21,456 of CAZULK010000018.1, forward strand.
AAAGCAATATTGTACCATACCAATCGAAACGCTACTATGCCGAATACGGTTATTGGGAAGAGAGAAAAATTTTGGTCTCCTTAGCTACAAATTATCGTGATTATTATCTTGTTGAAGAAAAGCTTAAACAAAAATTTTTCGATCTGGTAACCAAATTAAGCTATTCATTAGGATTTTACAGCAAAGTCAATTTGGAATTCACATACAGAGTCCAGAAAGGAACCGGAATAGATTTAAATTTTGCCACCGGAAAGATTGAGCTCTATACATTATATCGGGCCATCGACATAATTCTTGGCGGAGAATTGTTCAACCAAAACTACATTGGCCAAATAAATAATTATTACAGAACTTATTTGAAACTTAGAAGATCATTTTAGGTGATGAGATGAAAAAGTTAGCAATCACAGCAGTAATATTTTTTATGCCAATTTTAATACTGGCACAGGAAGAAAATTGTTCAAACGATAATTGTCATACCGGAATAAACACTCACGAATATGAACATCCGGCAATGGAAGACGGATGCAGCACTTGCCACGATGGTAGCATATCCAATCATCCTCAAGGAAAAGGTAATGAATTCGAATTAAACGAAGAGATGCCTGAATTATGTTACCAATGTCACGATGCGCCGGATGAAAAGCTAAATGTCCACCCTGCCCTCGAATCGGGAGATTGTACAACTTGTCATAATCCTCACGGTTCGGATAATGAAACAATTCTGAGGGATGAAAACCCGGGTAATTTATGTTTTGAATGCCACGATGTTGATGAGGATGAAGGCATAGTGAAACACGGTCCTGTGATATCCCGGCAATGTATAGCTTGTCATAATCCGCATGCTTCCGAATTGCCGACGCTTTTGAGAGCGGAACCACCTGAATTATGCTTCAATTGCCATACTCAGAAACAAGAACAACTGAATATGGAAACTGTTCACCCTGCATACGAAGGTAGTTGTACGGATTGTCATATGCCACACAATTCACACGAAAAATATCTACTGAAAGAGAAAGCTCCTCAATTATGTTATGAATGCCATGACGATAAGGCAGAAGAAATCGATTCCGCCAAGGTTGTCCACAAGGTTATTAATCAAAAACAGAGTTGTGTGGAGTGCCATAATCCGCATGCAACCAACACCGAAACCTTATTGAAGAAAACAGGTTCCGATCTCTGTTTTGAATGTCACGACAGAACTTATAAAGACAAAGAGACCAAAAGAAAAATAAAAAATATTAAAAATATTGTGGTAAATGCAAAAACCCCACATCCTCCCGTCGCAGAAGGAGAATGTGTAACATGTCATAATCCTCATTATTCGAGCAACAATTTCCTGCTTAAAGGAGCATTCCCCTTCGGAGCTTATGCGGAAAAACCGAATTCTTCCTATTTCCAACTTTGTTTCGATTGTCACGATTCCGATAAATTGGATAAGGAATTCGGTACGGAATTTACCGACTTCCGAAAAGGGAACAAGAATTTACACTACTTCCACATTTCTAAAAATAAAGGCAGGAATTGCACAATGTGCCATGAGGTGCATGGTTCCCAAAAGCCTCATCTTATTGCCAAGAAGGTTAAATTTGGCAATTGGATGATGCCTCTTAATTACAAAGAATCTAAAAATGGCGGATCTTGCATGCCGGGTTGCCATCAAAGATTTGAGTACGATCGAACAAAATAAATTTCTGAAGCCCCGCAACGGGGCTTTTTTTTGTTCTCCCTTCAATTAAGACTATTTGTCCGTTAACGGACATTTTCCACTCCCCTAATTGATTATTATTGAATCGTAAATTTTATCAAAGTAATCATTAAACAAAATGGAGTTAAAATGAAAACAATAAAATATTTCGGAATGTTGATGCTTTTAGCAATAATAAGTTTGAATGCACAAACTTTTAAAGCATCTGGGGATTCAAGAAATCAAGCGTCCTTTGAAAGTGATGCACCCCTCGAAAATATCGTCGGAGTTTCCAATTCTTTGGAAGCAGTTGCAATGATCGATATCAACGACATTACAAATATGCCGAAGGGAAAAGTCAATGTGGATTTGAATTCACTCAAAACAGGTATTGATTTAAGAGACGAGCACTTGAGAAGTGCAAACTGGTTAAATACAGAAAAATTCCCATACGCAACATTCATGCTTACAGGTATTTCGGATGCATCTCAAAATAAATTAGAAGACGGTAAAAGAGTAAAAGCAACGCTGCACGGTAAATTTTCTGTTCACGGAGTTACCAAGGATGTAGATGTACCTGCCGAATTAACTTATTTTAAGGAAAATGCTCGGACCAGAGCAAAAATGAAGGGAAATTTACTTAAAGTAAAAGCTTCTTTTGATATCAACCTGGGCGATTACGGGATAAAAATTCCGGATATGGTTGTAGGCAAAGTGGACGATAACGTAAAAATAAACGTAACTTTTATTGCCACCGATGCAAATGCTGCAATGGGAAACCCTTGCGGAGGCTGTAATCCTTGTGGAATGCATAAAGATGGAAAATGTAACCCTTGCGGTATGCAGAAAGAAGGCAAATGCAACCCTTGCGGTATGCATAAATCGAAAGATAACCCTTGTGGAATGAGTAAAGCTAAATGCAATCCGTGCGGCGGATTGAAATAGGTAAACTCCGGACTCCCTCCCCGGAGGGAGTCTCCTTTTTTTCAGGTGAGTGTTATGAATAGAAGAAAATTTATTAAAAATTCCTTTTTTGTCTCGGCAATTCTATATTCCCCCCTTTCTGCATCAGAGAAATTTTATACCAATTCCAAAGAATTTATTCTTTCCGCGAAAGATAAAATTATAAAAATAATTGCGCAGCTGAAAAGTGAAGGCACAAACTTGGTATTAAAGGTGATGAACGGAAAGAAATATGTATTTGATCCTTACGTACGTTACCCGTACGAAGGAGGAATTGTTGACAAAGAAAATGGATGCAGAATATTTTTTCACGCACATCGCCCAAATGAATACGGCCACTTCCATACATTTGTAGAGGATGAAAAAGGAGAGTTAATCCATTTGGTTTTAATTTCGATGAACAAAAAAGGCGAGCCAATCGGATTGGCAACTGTAAATACCTGGGTTACTGGGGATAAATATGTAAAGCCCGATATTTTAAAAAATTATCTCTCAAATTTTAAGATGAACCGAAATTCCTTCAAGGAATCCAGAATCATCGATTTTGTGGAAGCCATTTTCGAAGCATATAGGCAAGAAATTTTTACTCTTTTTGATGAAAGAGAAGAATGGAT
>CAZULK010000018.1:24819-30731 GCA_964621225.1 uncultured Melioribacteraceae bacterium
CCGGTACTGCTTTCGCCGCCGGTGGTTTTTGAACTTGCTTTTGTAAATGGTTCGAATAGATCCGGAAGTTCCTCTTCCCTTATTCCCTGACCATAGTCTTTAACCGAAATTTCCACTTCACCGTCTTTCTTTTCCAGAGTTATGTCAATATCGGTGCCGGGATTACTATACTTAATTGCATTAGTAATCAAATTACTCAGCACTTGCTCTATTTTCACTTGATCAACTTCACATTCAAGAGATTCCACATTCGAATGGAAATTAAGTTTCATTTCCTTTTTATCGGCACTGATTTTATTGAACGAAATAACTCTTTTGGCTAATTCAACAAGGTCTTCGGTTTTATAATTTAATTTTAGTTCACCGCTTTCAATAACAGCTACGTTTAGCAATTCATCTAAAAGTTTAAGAACAAAGTCCGATGATTGTCTAATTATTCCCAAAAAATTTATCACATCGTCGCTCAGTTCATTTTCATAATCCTCTAAAATAATCTGACTGTAAGACAAAACTAAACCAACGGGATTACGAATATCGTGAGCAGCCATTCTAAGGAATTTATTCTTATCTTCGTTTAGTTTTTCCAATTCAATATTCTTTTGGGCAACTTCCTTGTGCATTTCAGTTAATTTTTTATTTGCCTCGCGCAATTCAATATTTTTCTGAATTGCATTTTCGTAGGTAGAAAGTAGCAGGTCAATTATTTGCATACGGTCGGAAGTGATTCTATATTTTTTTCCACTGAATACAATGTCAATTCCCACTTCGCTGCCACCGGCGGATTTCCTGAGCTCTTTGTTTGCCAGAATATATTTTATCCGGGACAAAAGAAAGTCCGGATTATACGGCTTTGTAAGAAAATTATCCGCACCCGATTCCAAACCTTTAATCACATCTTCCGGATCGTTTAAGGCAGTTAGCAGCATAACCGAAATATCCCTTAACTCCGGATTGGCCTTAATTGCTTTGCAAAGCTCATATCCATCCATTTCCGGCATGACAATATCTGAAATAACAAGTTCAGGTTTTAATTCCTTAATTTTCTCCAATGCTTCTTTTCCGTCAACAGCAAATTCGTAATCATAATTTGCTTCTTCCAGAACGATCTTCAACTGTTCAAGCTGAGTAGGACTGTCTTCAACTATGAAGATTTTTGCCTCCATATTGTTCTCCGAGTTTTGTTAAAAATTCCCCAATTTCTTCCAAATTTAATATATGTGTTGCTCCCCCCAAATTAATAGCTTCTTTAGGCATTCCGAAAACTACACAAGAATCTTCGTCCTGAGCAATTGTTACAGCTCCTGCATCTTTCAATTCCTTTAATTCCAATGAACCGTCCTTTCCCATTCCGGTTAATAATATTCCAACAACATAAGGAGTTAAGCTGTATTTTAAGGATTCGAACAATTTGGAAACGGAGGGTTTGGCTGAATGCATCGGGGGAGCATCTATTAGTTTGGTTTTCATTTCCTTAGAAATCGTTAAATGAGTATCGTCAGGAGCAAAATAAGCCGTTCCGGGTAATAATAACTCATTATCTTCTGCTAATTTCAGTTTAATTTTTGTTTCTCCCAGTAGCCAATCTATCATCGGTTTTGTAAATCCTCTGGTCATGTGTTGAACAATAACAATTGGTAAGGGGAAATTCTGCGGTAGTTTTTTCAGGACATCACGAATTGCCTGAGGTCCACCGGTGGATGCGCCAATTGCAATTAACTTAATTTTAGTAATATCGCCTATTTTGGTTATATTCTTTTGAATAAACTCCGGCTCATAGATTTTTGTTTTGCGTCTACGAATAACTTTTACACCGGCAACAACTTTAACAAGTCTTATTAATTCCTTACTATATTTGTTAAATTCCGGAGTACCCAATCCGGGTGGTTTGTCCATTACGCTTAGAGCTCCCGCTTCCACGGCTCTGAAAACATCTTGTGAATTTTTTGAATTAAAAGCAGAACTGATAATGATTATTGGAGTGGGCGTTTTACTCATTATATACTTTGTAGCCTTTATTCCATCCATACCGTAAAGATTAAAATCCATTGTGATTACATCCACTTTATTTGCGGCTACAAAATCTATAGCATCTTCCCCGGAGGTTACTACGCCCGCAACTTCGATGGAAGGGTCGGATTCCAATATCACTTTTAAAATTTCGCTTACGGAAACGGAATCTTCAACAATTAATACTTTCATATCAGTCTCTCCACCGTGTCTAATAAATTGCTTTGTTCAAAATCACTTTTAACAATGTATGCATCAGCCCCGGCATCAATCCCCTTTTCCATATCTTCCCTTTTAGATAAAGCAGTAACCAGTATAACGGGAATATTTCCAAACTTTTCCGAGGATTTAACAAGTTTCGTAAATTCGAAACCGTTCATTCTGGGCATTTCAACATCGGATACTATGAGATCGAAACGGGTACTACGTACTTCGTTCCAAGCTTCTTTGCCATCGACAGCTGTTTTAACTTGATATCCGGCAGATTCCAGAATATCTCTAATCAATACTCTAGAGGTAATCGAATCATCTACCACAAGAATATTCTTAACCGGTTTTTCTTCCCCTTCTTCGGTTTTAATTTCCTTCCGGATAGTTGTGCCACCGGATGCTTCACGGAGAATATCACTTAAATTCAATACCGGAATAATACTTCCGTCACCGGCAATGGAACAAGATTCGTAATATTTCAATTTTTGAATTTGTGGATTAAAATTCTTTATCAGTATTTCCTTATCCCCTATGATCTCGTCAACTATCAGAGCAATTTCTTTTCCGCCTCTTTTGCATATGACCGCATTAAAATATCCATCCTCGCCGGCTTTGGAGGGAATTTCCCATATATCCGAAAGAGAAAGTATTCCAACATGCCGGTTCGCGTATTTAATCGTATCCTTATTTTCAACAGTAACTATGTTTTCTTTCTTAAATCTTATAGCTGCAACCAGGTCGTCGGATTTGATATAAGCCTTAAAATTTCCACATTTAATCAATATTCCTCTAACAGTAGCTGAAGTAAGAGGAATCAGTATTTTGAAAACCGAACCCACCCCCTCTTCGGTGGAAATTGAAATTTCGCCTCCTAACTTTTCAACCTTTTCCTTTACTATTGCCATTCCAAGGCCACGTCCGCTAAGGTCTGTTATAACTTTGGCAGTGGATAAATCCGATAAAAATATCAGGTCGAGAATCTGTTTCTCGGAATAATTTTTTAATTCATTTTCTTCTACCAAGTTTTTCTTAAGAGCAGAAGCTTTTATTTTTTCCAATGAAATTCCGGCTCCGTCATCAGAAATTTTTATCTCTACTTTATTCCCTTCAGTCGGTTTAATGTGAAGCGATACTTTCCCGGTTCTTGGCTTACCTGCCTCTATTCTATTCGAGGGGTTTTCTATTCCATGGTCAATAGAATTCCTTAAAAGATGAATTAATGGGTCTTTCAATTCATCCAAAACACGTTTATCTATTTCAATCGTATCACCCTCAATATTGAACTCAACCTCTTTTCCCAATTCGTTAGCAATATCACGTATCATCAACGGGAACTGATCGGTTAAAGAACTGAAAGGAAGCATCAGAACTTCTTTGATATCGTCACCAATTTGATAAAGTAGGTTCTTAAAATCATCATATCTGTTGGAGAATTTCATCTCCATTCCGTTGAGCAGGTCCGAAATATCATTTACAAATTCATCGTTATATTCAAGGAAATTGAGTATATTTTTCAATGCTGACGCATCAGGGTCCGATTCATCCATTTCGGTTATCAGATCATAAATTCTATTATAATTCAATTGGGATTTATTCCACTTTTTGCGCCATGTATCGAATAACAGATTAATGGCACGCAGCTCATCTTTATGTTGGCTAAACGCCTGGCGAACCGGAATGAATTCTTCTGTTCTTTTTTGAATCTCTTCAATCTTATCGACAGATATTCTTATCTGATCGGGAATTTCTACTTTCTCCTTTCCCAAATTATTAATCACTCGAGAATTATTGGGTGGGGTAACAGATTTTACTTTTTCTGATTTTACTTCCTCCGTTTTTTTCTCTTCCTTTTTAACCGGTTTTTCTTCCTTTTGCTTCCTGCTTATTTTTTTTATCTTCTTTTCATCGGAATCCTTAATTGATGAATCCGCTGTTGAATCTTCTTTTTTTTCAGCAAGACTTGTTTTCTCTTTTTGAACTGAAGATTCTTTCGGAATCTCACCGGCTTCTTTCTCTTCTTCCTCTTCGGGGATATGGTGAATAAGATAGAGATGGTTCAACTCGTCACTTAAGCGAAGTATTTCCGATTCCATTGCGTCCTTTTTTTCTGCCGATTCTTCTTCCACAAAATCGGAAATCATATTTACCGCCTTAAGTGAAGAATCGAATAGCTCCTTCACTTCCTTAATCGTTTTCTTTTTAAATCCGGAGAATACATCTTCAACCGTTTGACATAGAGAAACAATTTGGCTTAAACCGACGGCACGTGCGGCACCTTTAAGACTATGAGCAGCACGATAAATCTCTTCAATCAGAGAGGCTCTTTCTTCGGGATTTTTCTCTTTTTCGTAAACAATTAATTTATTCGAAATTAATTGAATGTGCTCCCTTGCTTCAACCTTAAAGGTTTGTAGCAATCGCGCTATTATTTTTTCATTTAGATTCATAATTTCAAGTAAGAAACTAAATCTTTTAACTTATCCCCGATCTCTTTAATAATAACTACAGTGTCTTGCAACTGCTTTGAACCCATAGAATTCTGCTCTCCTGCAGTTTTAATGTTTTCCATAGCTGTTGCTATCTGCTCCATTCCTGTCAGTTGTTCCTGAATTGTTAAAGAAGATTGTAGTACTTGATCCTGAACCATCTCAATTGTTTGAGTAAGTTTATCAATTGTTTCTCCTGTTTTGTGAGCTACATGAGATTGTTCTGAAACAATTTTTTCACTCTTTTCGGTAGCCATTACTGCGCTATTGATAGAGTTTTGAATTTCGTTCAATAAATTTCTGATTTTTTGAGTGGATTGTTTCGATTTGTCGGCCAGGTTTTTTATTTCCTGAGCAACTATAACAAAACTCTTTCCGTGTTCCCCTGCCCTGGCAGCTTCGATGGATGCATTTACTGCCAATAAATTCGATTGTTCGGCTATATCGTTTACAAAGTTAATTATTTCTCCAATCGATTTACTGAATTCCGTAAGCTGCAATATGTTCTGTCCAACCGCAGACATCTGTTCTTTAATTAAATCGACACCGTTCAGAGTTTCATCAACGGCTTTTTTACCGTCTTCGGCAATTACGGCAACCCGTTCCATAGCATCTACAGATTCCTTGGCCTTTGAATTCGAAAGTTGGGAAGTTTTTCTAACCTCCTCTACTGTAGATGTCGTTTCCGTTATGGAAGAAGCCGTTTCCGCAATACTCGACGAAAATTGAGCAATGACAGAATTTAACTCCGACGAGGTGCTGGAAATTTGTGATATTTCTTCGTTTATTGAGGAACTCATTTCCCTGAACGAGTCCAGCATGTCGTTTATTGACTTACTCAATACATCTTCATCCGATAAAATTTCAATTTTTCTAGTTAAATCCCCTTCGGAAACATCTTCGGCAATCTCACTTATTTCCCTTAATCTTGCAATAAATCCCCTTAAATTATTATTCAAAGAAGATATCTCATCAGACCAACTAAGAGATTTTAACTCTACAGAAAGATTTCCTTTAGCGAGTTCTTTAATTGTATTTTCAAACTCAATTAATGGCGAATAAATAAATTTCTTTACGGCAAAGTATCCAATGAAAATTAAGATGAAGGAAAAAATAGAGAAATAGATAAGCATGGAAACAATATCATCTAATTTCCCGGTATTAAATTCTTTTTCAATTTCAAGAATTCTTATATCTGCGTAGACTGTT
>CAZULK010000019.1:0-30559 GCA_964621225.1 uncultured Melioribacteraceae bacterium
ACCCTAAAGGGGTTGAATATGAAAGAAGCATGACTTTAAATAAGACGGATAATTTGTAATATTATGAAATAATATTGTGGAGGATTTGATGTCAACCTACACACAAATATTATATCAAGTTGTCTTTTCCACATACCAGCGTAAGAAAGTTATTCATCCTTCCGGCAAAACAGAACTGTTAAAATTCATTTGGGGTTTATTAAAACAGAAAAAATGTCATTTATATAGAATTAATGCTGTGGACGACCATATTCATATGTTATTTTCATTGCACCCGACGATTGCACTCGCAGATTTGGTAAAAGATATAAAATTGGCCGCATCCCGGATGATTAAAGAAAAAAGGCTTTTTCGAGGTTTTGAAGGATGGCAAAACGGATATGCTGCATTTACTTATTCAATTGATGCAAAAGATAATTTGATTGAATATATCAAAAATCAGGAAATACATCATAAGAAAGAGTCATCCTATGAAGAATACAAAAGATTATTGGATGAATTTCTTGTAAAATATGAAGAAAAATATCTTAATTAAAATATTTTATAATCATTCGCAATTTAATGATTGATTCACATTCAACCCTTTAGGGTTGCGGATTACTTCGTAAATCAGCTTCTATTCACATTCGACTGCTTCGCAGTCGTTTTAATTTATATTTGTCCAATTCGTAGAAAAGGTTTGGATGGTAATTGAAATTGCATTGTAATCAGAACAGCAATGCGGTTCAATATGCAAAATAGATTTGCACGAGATAATTTGTTAATGATTTTCGAGGACATTTGTGATTCATATTCAACCCCGTTGGGGTCGGGAAATGCCGGGTTAATCCTTTTCTATTCATATTCGACTGCTTCGCAGTCGGTTTAATATTTATTTGTGCGATTATTAGAATAGGCTGGGATAATGATTGAAATTGCATCGAACTCAGAACCGCAACGCGGTTCAATATGAATAGAAAAAATGTGGAATAAAGAGACATCAACCCTAAAGGGGTTGAATATGAAAGAAGCTCGTACGTACAAATTGATCAAGGTGAATAGAGTTAAAATTTATTGAAATTCGAAGAATAAAATGTTATATTTGTAATTCTTTTTCGCCCCAATGGGGCGATTTTTGTTTGTATGAAGCAAATTCGAAAACAAATATGGCAAATAACCGAAAAATCACTCGAAGATAGTGATTTTTTGCTGATCGATTTAGTTGTTCGCGGAAGTGCGAATGCACCGGTCTTTGAGATATTTGTTGATTCTCCCAATGGTATTTCGACTGAAGACTGCAGCAGTATATCCCGATTGATTCATGAACAGATTGAACATACGGATATCGCTAAAACGAAATACAGACTTGATGTTTCATCACCCGGAATTGATCGTCCCTTGAAATATTTGGAACAGTATCCTAAAAATATTGGGAGAGAATTCCAATTGGAATATGAAGAAAACGGAGAAATAATTAAAACCGAAGCGGTTTTGAACAAAGTTGAGAATGGTAAGTTGGAATTTTCCAACAAAAATAATTTGATAGTAATTGAACATAACCAAATAAAAAAAGCAAAAGTAAAAATAAGCTTTTGATCATTGGAGGAAGAAAATGAATTCGGAAATAGTTGAATCCTTTGCACACATGGTTCGCGAGAAAGGTCTTGATAAAGATGTACTCGCCGGCATCATTGAAGAAATATTTGAACTTATGGTTCGTAAAAAATATGGACCGGATGCCAATTGCGAAGTTGTAGTGAATATGGACAAAGGTGATATCGAAATTTTCCTTGTTAGAGAAATTGTTGAAGAAGTTGAAGATCCTAACACTCAAATCAGTATTGATGAGGTAAACGCAAGAGGTAATGAAGACGAATTGGAAGTAGGCGAGGAATATGTTGAGAAACTTGAACTAGCTTCTTTCGGAAGACGCATGGTAAACCTCGCTCGTCAAAATATGAACCAAAAGATTCGTGAAATTGAAAAGGATCTGGTTTATAACGAATATAAAGATATGATTGGCGAGATTATTGTTGGGGATATATATCAAGTAAGGAAAAATGATATTCTAATTAACCACAACAAAAATGAATTGCTCTTGCCTCGTAGCGAACAAATACCTCGCGAAAAATATCGTAAAGGTGAAACTATTCGCGCAGTTGTTAAGGAAGTTAAGAAAACCTCCAATAGACCGTCAATTATTGTTTCGAGAGCGGACAATGAGTTCCTGAAAAGATTATTCGAAATTGAAATACCGGAAATTTATGACGGTGTAATCGAAATAAAAGCAATTGCACGTGAACCCGGGGAAAGGGCAAAAGTTGCAGTTGAATCTCAAGATTCAAGAATTGATGCCGTTGGTGCCTGCGTTGGAATGAAAGGCGTTAGAATTCATGCAATCGTAAGAGAATTGAATAATGAAAATATTGACGTGATAAACTATTCAGACGATCCGGCAATATTTATTCAAAGAGCATTGGCACCTGCTAAATTAAAACAATTGGAGATAGACGAAGATGCTAAGGTTTGTACTGTTACCGCCGATAGCGATCAAGTATCTCTTATTGTTGGTAGAAATGGTGTGAACATTCGTTTGGCAATGAAATTAACCGGTTACGATATTGAAGTGATCAGGGAAGAAAAACCATTCGAAGAATATGAAGAAGATATTGAATTGGTAGAATTGAAAGAAGAATTATCTCCCGAAGTTGTCGATTTACTTATCAATAACAGATACGATACAGCTGTGGAAGTACTTACCGCAGGTGTGGATAAAATAAAAGAAATTCCTGAATTAGCTGAAAGAGCTGAGGAAATTATTGATATATTAAAAAGTCAATTCGAGGAAGAAGAATAATTTAAATACGGATATTACTTATGGCTGAAACAAAACAGAAAAAACTTCGACTTTATAAATTTGCTGCTGATTTTAACCTGTCAACGGATGAATTGGTACAATTCCTTACCGATAAGGGGTATAAAGTAAAGTCGCATATGGCAGTGTTAACTGACGAAATGCTTGCCGATATTCATTCCCATTATAAAAAGGAAATGGAGAAAGCGGAAAAGCATTATAAAAAATTGTCGGAATTCCAGAAGATGCGTTCGGAAACTCCCCGTGATGCCGAGGTTCATTTAGGTTCTGAGGAGCAGAAGGGTGAAGAAGATAAGAAAGAAATAAAAATAATCGATAAAGAAACGGTGGAAGAAACTTCCGAAGTTCCTCAAGAAGAAGCTGAGCCTGTTGCTGAGGAAAAAGAAGAAGTTGCCGAGGCTGAAGAAACGGTTGAAGAAGTTAAAGAAGAAGTTGTTGAAGCAGAAGAACCGGAACCTGAAGTTGTGGCAGAAGAAACAACTGAAGAAGTTGCTGCAGAAGAAGAGAAAGAAGTTGAAGCCGAATCCGTAGAAGAAAAGCAAGAAGAAAAATTCGTAACCGAAACCGAAAAGAAACTTAAAAAGAAAAAAGGCGGATTAAAAATTGTTGGTAAGGTTGATCTTGAAGAAAGAAAACCGCGCAAAAGAAAGAAAAAGAAAGCCGATGAAGTTGCAGAAGAAAAACCTGCCGAGGTAAAAGAAGAAAAAACTCCGGCTGTGCCAACTGATGACGCCGCAGCCAAAAAGAAAAAGAAGAAAAGATTAAAAGCAAAACATAAACCGGAAGGGGAAGTTGAAGCTCCTCCTAAAAAGAAGAAAAGAACTAAAAAAATTGAAGTTGACAAAAAAGAAGTTGATCGTGCCATTAAACGTACTTTAATGAGCATGGATGATTCCGGTGTTTCCGAAAGAGCTAGTTTCCGTAAAAAGAAACGTAAAGAGAAACAAGAAGAAATTGAGAAACAGGAAGAAATTCGTCAAGCCGAAAAATCAAAAATCAAAGTAACCGAATTTATTGCGGTTGGTGAACTTGCTGCTTTAATGGGAGTTGACGTTAGTGCAGTTATTCAAAAATGTATTGAATTGGGCTTGATGGTTTCAATTAACCAAAGATTGGATTTTGAAACCATTACATTGGTTGCAGATGAATTTGGTGTGGAAGTTGAGCAAGAAGAAGAATTGCTTTCCGATGCGCTGGAAGATGTAGAAGATGATGAAGAAACATTGGTTGAACGTCCTCCTGTTGTAACTATCATGGGACACGTGGATCATGGTAAAACTTCTCTGTTGGATTATATCCGTAGGGAAAATGTTGTTGCGGGAGAAGCCGGAGGAATTACTCAGCACATAGGTGCATATCAGGTTACTGTAGACGGAGGCAAAAAGATTACCTTCCTCGATACCCCCGGTCACGAAGCATTTACGGCTATGCGTGCTCGTGGTGCAAGTATTACCGATATAGTTGTACTGGTTGTTGCTGCGGATGATGCTGTGATGCCTCAAACATTGGAAGCTATCAATCATGCTCAAGCTGCCGGTGTTCCGATGATTGTTGCAATCAACAAAATAGATAAGCCTAATGCTAATGTTGAAAAGATTAAACAACAATTGGCCGAAAGGAATGTATTGATTGAACAATGGGGTGGTAACTACCAGTCTGTTGAACTCTCTGCTAAGACCGGTCAAAATGTTGATGAATTACTCGAAAAAATTCTTCTCGAAGCAGAAGTATTGGAACTCAAAGCCAATCCGAATCGTAAAGCTCGAGGAGCAATTGTTGAAACAAAATTGGAAAAAGGAAGAGGAATTACATCAACCGTACTGATTCAAAAAGGTACTTTGAAAATTGGTGATCCTTTCGTTGCCGGTATACATCATGGTCGCGTTAGGGCAATGTTCGACGAAAGAAATAAAAAAGTTACCGAAGCAGGTCCTTCAACTCCTGTTCTGATACTCGGATTCGAAGGAGCGCCTCAAGCAGGCGATGTGTTTGTAGCTGTTGAATCGGAAAAACAGGCAAGGGAAGTTGCTCTCAAACGTCAACAATTGAAAAGAGAGCAAGACATGCGCCAAGTTAAATTGGTTACTCTCGATGAAATTGCAAGTCAAATTTCAAAAGGTGGTTACAAAGAATTACCTCTTGTGGTTAAGGGTGATGTGGACGGCTCGGTTGAGGCATTATCCGATTCGTTAATGAAATTATCTACAGATAAAGTTGCTGTGAGAGTAATTCACAAAGGTGTTGGTGCTATTTCGGAAAGTGATGTTCTGTTGGCTGCTGCTTCACAGGCAATCATCATTGGTTTCCATGTTCGTCCTCATACAAACGCAAGACGATTGGCTGAAAATGAAAAAGTTGATATCAGGTTATATAATGTAATTTACGACGCGATTAACGAAGTTAAATCTGCTCTCGAAGGATTGCTGGAACCTGTAATGTCGGAAAAACTGGTAGCTACTCTCGAAGTAAGAGAGACTTTCAAAGTTCCAAAAGTTGGAACTGTTGCCGGTTGTTACGTTACTGACGGAAAGATATCCAGACAAAATAAAATCAGATTATTCAGAGACGGAGTAGTAATTTACGAAGGTCATCTGGCTTCACTAAAACGATTCAAAGACGACGTGAAAGAAGTAGATGCCGGTTATGAATGCGGTTTGAATATTAACAATTTCAATGATATTAAAGTCGGTGATATAATCGAATCTTATGAAATCATTGAGGAGAAACAATACCTTTAATTATGTCTCTTAGAATGCAAAAAATAACGGCATTGATAAAAGATGAGCTGAGTCTCATCTTTTTGCATAAAGTGCAGGACCCAAAATTGGGATTTCTTACCATTACAAATGTTAAGGTTACCCCGGATTTGAAATCTGCCAAGGTTTATGTTTCTGTTTTTGAAAAGGAAGCCAGGGAAGAGACATTAGAAAAATTGAATGAATTAAGAACTATGATAAGAACGGAACTTGCTCACAGAGTAAAGCTCAGGAGAGTTCCGGAAATTAATTTTTACATTGATGATACGCTCGACTTTGTGGAAAAAGTTGAAGGTATCTTCAAAGAAATTCATAAAAATGATAAACAGAAAGACGAATAGTTGTTCTTTGCAAGATTTTATTGACGGCGAAACAATTCTGATCGACAAAGACCCGGATTGGACTTCATTCGATGTTGTGAAAAAAATACGGAATACTATCCGGGTTAAAAAAGTAGGTCATGCCGGAACACTGGATCCCTTTGCAACAGGTTTATTGATTGTTTGTACGGGAAAATCTACCAAACAGATTGAATCTTACCAAGGTTTGGATAAACTTTATTCGGGAACAATGGTTCTGGGAAAAAGAACAAATACAATGGATACCGAAGGAGAGATTGTAGAAGAAAAAGATTTTTCCGGAATTACCGAAGAAATGATTTATGAATCTGCAAAAGAGTTTATAGGTCGAATTGAGCAAATTCCGCCAATGTTTTCGGCTAAAAAACATAAAGGGAAAGCCCTTTATAAATATGCCCGGAAAGGTGTGGAAATTGAACGGAAACCAGTTTCTGTTGTGATAAATGAGTTTGAGATTGAAAAAATTGAATTGCCGGAAATAAAATTCCGGGTGAAGTGTTCCAAAGGTACTTATATAAGGGTGCTGGCAGATGACTTTGGCAAGAAACTCGGCTGCGGAGCTTACCTGAAGGAGTTGAGAAGGGAAGCAATAGGGAATTATTCTGTTGAAGACGCCCTGAAAGTCGATGAATTTGTTCGTCTGATAATGACAAATTTTGAGAACGAAAAAACTTTATGAAAATATATGATAATGAATCCGTTATAGAACGGGACGAAAATACTGTTGTAACCGTCGGAACTTTCGACGGCTTACATGTTGGTCATAAAAATATTTTAAGCGAAGTATTGCAAGAAGCTAAAAAGCGAAATGCAAGAACTTTTGTGGTAACTTTCGAACCGCACCCTCGTAAAGTTTTATCCAAGGAGAACAACATAAAAATGTTGAATACTCCCGAAGAAAAGAAAAGGTTCTTTGAAAAAAATGGCATTGAAAATTTACTGATAATAAATTTCAGCAAAGAGTTTTCCGAGATTTCATCGGAAGAATTTGTGAAAAAATATATTATTGAAAAAATCGGTGTATCCCATTTTGTTGTTGGATATGATCATAAATTCGGGAAGGGAAGAGACGGCGACGAAAATCTTCTCAGATCTTTGGGCAAAGATTTCGGCTTTACCGTTTCCACCGTTGGTCCGGTAACCATTGATAACAAAATTATCAGCAGTACTTTAATTCGCAATTTATTAAAAGACGGTGAAGTTGAAGAAGCCAATAAAATGTTAGGATATAATTATTCTTTAAGGGGAAAAGTTGTAAAAGGAGACCAGAGAGGAAGAACAATCGGATTTCCTACAGCGAACCTTGGAGAAATTCATCCCGATAAACTGATACCCAAGAATGGGGTTTATGCCGTTAAAGTCAATCTGGAAAACGAGACATTTGGCGGAATGATGAATATAGGATACCGCCCGACATTCAAGAGCGAAAACGAATTAATTATGGAAGTTTTTATTTTTGATTTTGATAAAAATATCTATAACATTGAGATTGAAATTGAATTTTTGAATTACTTAAGGAAAGAAATTAAGTTTTCTTCGGTCGACGAGTTAGTCGAGCAACTAAATAAAGATAAAGAAAGAACTAAAAAGATTTTAAATAACTAATTGATCCCGGTTAATTCTGGGGTTTAATCGTAAACTAAATAAAGGAGTAACAAAAAATGACATCCATTACAAAGGAAGAAAAACAAGAAATCATCAAAAAATTTGGTGATCACGAAAACGATAGCGGCAAAGCAGAAGTTCAAATCGCTATTCTTACAAAAAGAATAAAAAGATTGACCGAACATTTCGGCGAACATAAAAAAGATCACGCATCGCGCCGCGGGTTGATGCAATTGGTAGGTAAAAGAAGAAGACTTCTTAACTACCTGGAAAGAAAAGACATCAACAGATATCGTGCAGTATTAAAAGAATTGAACTTAAGAAAATAGAGGTTTTATAAATGAATTATGTAAAAGAAATAGAAGTAGGCGGGAAGAAGTTAACAATTGAATCCGGTAAATATGCTCGCCAAGCCAATGGAGCCGTAATGATTTCCGTTGGAGGAACCCAAGTGCTTGTAACAGCAACAGCAGCCGGAGAACCGAAAGAAGATTTAGACTTTCTTCCTCTTTCTGTGGAATATCGCGAGCGTTCTGCCGCAGCAGGAAAAATCCCCGGTGGATTTTTCAAGCGTGAAGGTAGACCAAGTGAAAAAGAAATATTGAGTGCTCGTCTTATTGATAGACCGATCAGACCTCTATTTCCCAAAAACTACCGTCACGAAACCCAAGTTGCGGCATTTGTATATTCGTTCGACGGTGAAAATGATCCCGATGTGATTGCAGCTATCGGTGCTTCTGCCGCTCTTGCAATATCCAATATTCCTTTCCTCGAACCAATTGGTGAAGTGAGAGTTGTAAGAGTTGACGGCAAATATATTGTCAATCCCGTAATTGCAGAAACCGAACAAGCCGATTTGGAATTGGTTGTAGCCGGAACTGCGGATTCAATCATGATGGTAGAAGGAGAAGCCAAGGAAGTAAGTGAAGCTGAATTCCTGGAAGCTCTCAAAGCTGCTCACGAGGAGATCAAAAAAATTGTTGCTATGCAGAATGAAATGATCTCTGAAATTGGTCAGGAAAAGTTAGTTGTTGAAGAACCTTCCTATCCCGATGGTTTGGTGGATGCAGTTAACAAACTTGCCTTCGACAAAATGAAGGAAGTTGTTCATACGGTTCTGCCAAAACAGGAAAGATCTCAAAAGAATAAGGAACTTGTTCAAGAAGTTCTTGAGCAATTGGAAGAAGAATATCCTGAATGTGAGAAAGAGATAAAAGAAATCCTTCATGATATGGAGAAGGATTTGATGAGAAAAATGATTCTCGACGAAGGAAAAAGATTGGACGGTAGGTCAACAACCGAAATTCGTCCGATCACAATTGAGTTGGGTGTATTGGCAAGAACTCACGGTTCAGCTCTCTTTACCAGAGGAGAAACCCAGAGTTTAACAACTCTTACTTTAGGAAGCAAAAGTGACGAGCAAATAATTGACGGCTTACAAGAGGAATATAAGAAGAGATTTATTCTCCATTATAATTTCCCTCCTTTCTCGGTTGGAGAAACCGGAAGATACGGTACTCCCGGAAGACGTGAAATCGGTCACGGTAATTTAGCTGAAAGGGCTTTGAAGTTTGTTGTTCCTAAAGAAGCAGACTTCCCATATACACTCAGATTGAATTCCGATATTCTCGAATCGAACGGTTCTTCTTCTATGGCTACTGTTTGTGCCGGTTCTTTGGCAATGTTCGACGGTGGTGTCCCTTGCAAAAGCGCTATTGCGGGAATTGCAATGGGATTGATTAAAGAAGATGACCAATATGCGATTCTATCGGATATTTCCGGAAATGAAGATCATTTGGGAGATATGGATTTTAAAGTTGCCGGTTCGGATAAAGGAATTACGGCAATCCAAATGGATATTAAAATCCAAGGAATTTCCTACGAAATTATGGAAAAGGCACTTGCCCAAGCCAAGGACGGAAGACTTCATATACTTGGTTTGATGAACCAAGCTATGCCCGAACCGAGAGAAAAAATTTCTCCATACGCTCCAACTTTGATCAATATTTCCATCAATCCGGAGAAGATTGGCGCTGTTATAGGGCCTGGCGGAAAAGTGATTCAAAAAATCCAAAAGGACTACGGCGTTGTAATATATATTGAAGACGACGGAAGTGTTAACATTGCCGGTCAGAATGCCGAATCGACCGAAGCGGCAAAAGACCTTATAGTTGCCATGACGAGTGAACCTGAAGTTGGAAAGGTTTACAATGGCAAAGTGGTTAAAATAGCTGATTTTGGTGCATTCGTGGAAATTATGCCCGGTACTCAAGGATTACTTCATATCTCTCAAATTGATAATTCGAGAGTCAATAAAGTTACCGATTTCTTAAAAGAAGGTGATTTAGTTGAAGTAAAACTAATGAAAATAGAAAACGGTAAACTAAGTCTATCGCGCAAAGCGCTCTTGCAAAAAGATAAGAGCGAAAAAAGTGATAAAAAAGAAGACTAAATTTAATTTAACAAGCGCTGGATTATTACATCCGGCGCTTGTATTTTAAATGGCTGAATCTTAATAATAATCTGAATTTTGTGAAATTAGGGAAATTGGAAATACCGAACAGATTGATTTTAGCCCCTATGGCAGAGGTTACCGATGCTCCTTTTCGCAAAATCAGTAAGAAGTTTGGCGCCGGATTAACATTTACACAAATGGTTTCGGCAGAGGGTGTGGTTAATCAAAATTTTTATACTTCAAGATATCTCTCTTTCGGGAGGGATGAAAAGCCTATAGGCGTACAAATATTGGGCAATGAAACCGAAACACTCTACAAAGCAGTAAAAGAAATTAAAAAATTTTCCCCCGATGTTATAGACCTCAACTGCGGTTGCCCCGTTCCGCATGTTAGAGCTAATAATTTGGGGTCCAGTGTTTCGGAAAATACCAAGCACCTTGGCGAATTGATTGCAGCAATGTATCGTGCGGCGGGGGATACTGCCGTTTCGGTAAAACTGCGTTTGGGAAGTTGTTATTCAAAAATAAATGTTGTTGAAAATGCCAAGGCTGCTGAGGATAACGGAGCTTCTTTTGTGACGGTTCATTTCAGGAATATATCCGACAGATATGACACCAAGCCGGACTTTTCCTTTTTGGAAAAAATTAAAAAAGAAGTTTCGATTCCCATAATTGCTAACGGATCAATTTTTAATCCTCAAGACGCTATCTATTTATTAAAAGAATTGGGAGCCGATGGCGTAATGATTGCCAGGGGAGCATTGGGGAATCCGTTTATTTTTGAAAGAATTAATAAAATATTGAATGGGGAAAAGGATCCGGGACATCCGGATATTTTAACAGTCACCAAAGTTTTGAAGGAGCATCTGAATTTGCTTAAACGTGAATTCGGTGAGTTCCGTGCTTTGGATAGAGCCAAAAAGCTAATACTTTGGTATTCCAGATTTTTTAATGGAATATCTGTCCTAGTAACAAGGATACTTAGAGCCAGAGATTTCGATGAACTTCTTGAGATTATCGAATCTCATACAATTTCGGTATTGAATGATTCATTCATTAGCGATGACATTGCCGAAATTCAATCAAAATTTGAAAAAAAAGTGCTTTTTTGGCTTCTAGATAGTGAATTAATTGTTCAATCCAAAACAGCATGAGAGAAGTTTGAAATATGCGAAAAGAAATAATTGTAAACTCCTCCGGCACACAGAATCGTGTTGCCATAGTAGAGGACGGAGTACTGGTTGATTTCTTTGTCGATTTATTAGATCGACGAAGAATGGTTGGAAACATTTATCATGGTAAAATCGCTAGGGTTTTACCCGGAATTAGAGCAGCATTTGTAGATATTGGAATGAAGCACGATGCATTTCTTCATTTCTCCGATATTGGTGAATCCACCGATGAATTGAGGGGAATAATAGATGAAGAATATGATCATGAAGAGGATTCCGATAGTGAAAGTTCTGCACGGCAATCGAAAAAGAGCGATTCCCATCACAAGCAGCAAAATCCTTTGCCAAAACTTAAAAAAGGCGAGGATATTATAGTTCAGATAATAAAGGAGCCGGTAGAAAACAAGGGTGTTCGAGTATCTACCCAAATTTCTATCCCGGGAAGATTTTGCGTTCTTTTACCGATGGACAATAAAATTGGTATATCGAAAAAAATATCCCACTTTAAGGAAAGAAAAAGATTAAAAAGGATTGCCAGAAGTATTATTCCCGAAAAATTCGGATTAATCGTAAGAACTGCGGCAAAAAATCAATCCGAAGAAGTTTTGGCTGCCGATCTTAGATACTTGATGCAAACTTGGGAAGATATTGAAGAAAAATTAAAAAGTAGTAAACCACCGGAATTGATATTCAAAGATGTGGCTACTACTTTAAGCGTAATTAGGGATCTGTTTACTCCAGACGTGAGCAAAGTATTTGTAGATTCGCGTAAAGTTTACAAAGAGATCAGGAATTACGTTAAATTCATGCAGAAAAACCTTGTGGACAAGGTTGAACTTTTCAAAGGGAATCAACCGATCTTCGAGGCATTCAAAATTCAAGATCAAATTGAACAGATGTTCCAAAAAAGAGTGCCTATGCCTTCCGGAGGACACATTGTAATTGAACACACCGAGGCAATGACTGTAATTGACGTTAACTCCGGAAGATATGCTGCAAAGAAGGAACAAGAGCTAAATTCCCTTAAAACGGATTTGGAAGCTGCCCGCGAAATTGCCCGTCAACTTAGACTAAGGGATATTGGCGGTTTAATTGTAGTAGACTTTATAGACCTTGAGGACGAAAAGAACAGAAAGAAAGTATATGACGAATTAAGGAAGGAATTCCGGAAGGACAGAGCAAAAATTGCCATGCTTCAAATGACTGATTTCGGATTAATGCAAATTACCCGCCAAAGGATTAGGGAAAATATAGTTCAATCGATGTACGAACCTTGTCCTTACTGCGAAGGTACGGGAATGATGATTAAGAAAGATAATCTTCTTTACGAAATTGAAGAATGGCTTAAAAGATATAAAGCCGAAGGAAAAGAAAAATCAATTACATTGGTTGTTCATCCTTCGCTTGGAGCAAAATTAAAAGAAGGTAAATTCACAACGAGATTCACAAAATTGCGTTTGAAATATTTCTTCAGGTTAAAACTTCAAGAAGACGAGAAGATGAATCCTCAGTCGTTTCAAATATTATCAAATAAAACAGGTAAAGATTTAACCGAAGAATACGCTTAATTAAGGAGCTAATGGAAATGAAAAAAACGAACTTTAATGAAATTCACAAAAAATTGAATGCAAAACTGGTAGATTTTGCTGGTTTCGAAATGCCTGTTCAATATTCATCTATTATTGAAGAACATAACAATGTTAGGGAAAAAGTTGGTGTTTTCGACGTATCCCATATGGGTGAATTTTTCGTAAGGGGAGAAAAAGCACTCGATTTTGTTCAGTATGTAACTGTGAACAATGCTGCAAAACTTTCCGAAGGGAGAGTTCAATATTCCGCTATGTGCTACGAAGACGGCGGAATTGTTGATGATCTGCTCGTCTATTATTTAAGCGATACTGAATTTATGCTGGTTGTAAACGCTTCGAATATTGAAAAAGATTTTGCCTGGTTAACATCAAACAATAAATTCGGTGTTGAACTGGTTAATGAAAGCGATGAATACAATCTGCTTGCGGTTCAAGGCCCAAATTCCAAAGATGTGATTCAAAAAATATGCGATAAAGAAATCGATCTCGAATTTTATCATTACTTTCATGCCAACGTAGCCGGTGTGGATATGCTTCTTTCCAGAACAGGGTATACCGGTGAACTTGGTTACGAATTATATTTCAAAGGCGATGAAAAAGTTGCCGGACAAGTATGGAACGCACTTTTTGAAGCCGGCGAAGAATTTGGAATTAAACCGGCCGGACTTGGTTGCAGGGATTCACTCAGACTGGAAATGGGATATTGTTTATACGGTAACGATATCGATAAATCCACTAATCCCTTGGAAGCTGGTTTGGGATGGATTACAAAACTTAAAAAAGGTGACTTCATCGGAAGAGATGCTTTGCTTAAGGTGAAGGAAGAAGGACTACGGAAGAAATTGGTTCCGATGATTTCCGAAGAAAGAGTTTTTCCCAGACACGGATATGAAATTTCGGCCGATGGAAAAAGAATTGGAGGTATCACAAGCGGAACTGTATCGCCCACGCTTGGTAAACCAATTGCACTCGGCTATGTGGACATTGAATACGCCGAAGAAGGCAAAGAAGTAAACTTTGTCGTCAGGAATAAAGAGATTCCTGCAAAAGTGACAAAATTACCATTTGTGAAGAAATAAGATGAAGATACATACACTTTTTTCGCCTCAGAATGTAGATGAGCTATATTTTACGGGAAAAGTAACTGTTGTTATTGATGTTCTGAGAGCTACTACTACAATCAATGCCGCATTGGAAAACGGTGCAAAGGAAATAATCCCTGTTGATACCGTCGATTTTGCGGTTAAGGTTTCAGGCAGTGCGTTTGGTGGTCAAACCTTACTTGCCGGAGAAAGGAATACACACAAGGTGGAAGGTTTTGCTTTGGGTAATTCACCCTTGGAGTTCACAGAAGAATTGATAAAAGGGAAATCCATTATACTCTATACTTCCAATGGTTCCAAAGCAATTATTAAAGCTAAGTTTTCAGAACATCTCTTTACTGCTTCGTTCAACAATTTGGAAAGTTTGGTTGAATTGATCCTCGCTTTGGATAGAGATGTTGAGATTCTTTGTTCGGGAGCTAATGGTCAATTTTGCATTGAGGATGCCGTTTGTGCCGGAAAGTTGATCGCAGAATTGATGAAACGCAGGGAAGATATTGAATTTTCCGATGCATCTTCGGCTGCTTTAAGTCTTGCGAAATCTTTCGGTAAAAATATTAAGAAAATGCTCTATACTTGCGAGCATGGAAAACTGTTGATAGAAAATGGTTTCGAGGATGATTTGGTATTTGCGTCTAAATTGAATTCTTCGAAAATTATTCCATATTTTTCGGAAAATGTAATTAAGCCGGTTAGTGCGGAATTGGTACCCGAAATTGAAAAAATGGATTTGGGAGAATAATTTGGCAAAAAAAAGGATAAACAAGAGAAAACAAAATAATAAGCCGATGCAAGATTCGGATTTTATTGTTCCTCCGGAAAAGAAATTAAAGCTTTTGGGACTTTTTCTGGGACTATTCTCATTTTTCCTTTTTCTAAGTATACTCTCCTATTCCCGTTACGATGCATTCATTTCTGATTACGGATTGTTCGATGTATTCAAGGTATTTAGTAATAATCCCGAATTCACAAAAAAAATAAGCTCCATTCACAATTGGTTGGGAATTTTCGGAGCTTACTTTTCATATTTCTTGATACACAAAACATTGGGATATTTCTCTCTGGTTTTTCCCATTATCGCTTTTATTTGGGCTGTTTCTATTGTTCGCAAGCAGAATTATTCCTTATCAATTTATGCTTCCAACATTCTTTTAATTGGCGGGATTTTACTTTCAACATTATTCGGCATACTTCGCTTTGCTCCCGATTTCCAAGTTTTAACCGACATGAACGAACTCTCCGGAAATATTGGGGCTTTCTTTGGTAAGAGCTTATCTCTATTATTTGGCGGATTGGGAAGTTTGATTATTGTTTGTGTTTTAATTTTTGTCCTTCTCTTTTTAGCATTCGATTTGAAATTTACCTGGGTTAAAAAAATATTTGCTCTGCTATTTTCGGAAAAAGAGGAATCCAAGGATGACGGCGATACAAAAATTCATATTAAGAAAGAGATAGACGAAGAAGATAATATTTCAAAGATAAAGAAGCTATCCAAGAAAAAACCAAAAGAGAAGAAAGCTCCTGAGAAAGAGGAGAAAAATTTGCCTTCCTTTGTTGAAGAAGATGATGATGACGAAGAAGAAGATACAAGAATTACAATAGTTAAAAAAGATATCGAAGAAACTATTGATGTTCAGGGTTTGGATGTTTTGGAAACCAAGGAAGATAAAGAAACTACCGAAGAGGTGAATAATAAAGAGGTTAAAGAGAAAAAAGCTAACACTGAAGACGATGAGATTGAAGAAGTAATTGATATAATTGAAGAAGAACGATTACCCGACCAATGGGAGGAAGAACTTGATTATACACCGCCGACAGTAGATTTATTAGATCCACCAAAAGACGAAGAAGTAACCATTCCCGAAGAGGAACTGAAACGCAATGCAGAATTGCTAAAAGAAAAGCTTGCCCTATTTGATATAAAAATTGAAGACATTTCTGTTACTCCGGGGCCGGTTGTAACCCTTTATGAAATTGTCCCGTCTCCGGGTGTGAAGATAAGTAAAATCATTTCGCTCGAAAATGATATTGCCTTAGCCTTGGCTGCTAAAGGTATTCGTATAATTGCTCCTATTCCCGGCAAGAGCGCTATTGGAGTTGAAATTCCGAATGCACATTCGATTATAGTAAGTGCAAGAAGTGTTCTTCCCAAGTTAAAAGGATCCAAAGCCGAACTCCCGATGGCATTGGGAAAAACAATTTCAGGTGATGTTTATATTGCCGACTTGGCTACAATGCCGCATATGTTAATTGCAGGTTCAACCGGTTCAGGTAAATCCGTCGGTATAAATATGATTATCACCTCTCTGCTATATGCAAAACATCCTTCGGAAATCAAGTTTGTGATAGTCGATCCTAAAAAAATCGAACTTTCATTCTACAGAAGATTAAATAGACATTTCCTGGCTGTATCTCCCGATTTGAATGAAGAAATAATTACCAATCCACAGAATGCTCTTGTTGCATTGAAATCGGTGGAATTGGAAATGGAAAAACGATACGATAAATTAGCGAAGGTAGGGGTTCGTAATATTGTTGATTACAACAAAAAGATTGCAAATCCTAAATCACGTCCTAAAGATTCCGAATCGATGAAACATTACAAAATGCCTTACATCGTCGTAATTATTGATGAATTGGCAGACTTAATGATAACAGCCGGAAAAGAAGTGGAAGAGCCGATTGCCCGTTTGGCACAGCTTGCCCGTGCGGTTGGCATTCATTTAATTTTAGCTACCCAGAGACCTTCGGTTAATGTGATTACCGGCGTTATTAAAGCAAATTTCAGTGCAAGAATTGCTTACCAGGTTGCAACCAAAATAGATTCGAGAACCATTCTCGATATGAAAGGTGCGGAACAATTACTTGGAAGAGGGGACATGTTATTCTTACCCGGCGGATTACCAAAGCCGATAAGAATACAAAATGCTTTTATCAGCACCGATGAGGTTGAGCGAATTACCAATTATATTTATACACAACAAGGTTATTCCAAAAGATTTTTATTGCCCTCATTGTTCGAAAAGAAATCTTCTTCCGGAAGTTCTTTCATTGCCGATTTAGATTCGATGTTCGAAGAGGCTGCAAGAATGATTGTCCGCCATCAACAAGGATCGGTTTCTCTTCTTCAGAGAAGATTGAAATTGGGATACGCAAGAGCAGCAAGAATTGTTGATCAACTTGAACAAGCGGGAGTTGTTGGACCTTCCATGGGGAGCAAAGCCAGAGAAGTACTTGTTGAAAATGAAGAACAATTAGAAAACTTATTAAGGTCGTTATAGTGTTGAAATATCTTCTGAGTTCATTGCTGTTTTTAGCTTCGCTATCTTTGCTGTCTTCTCAAGATAAAGTCATTGAAGATTTTAAGAGAAAGATTGAGACTACAAATTCATTTCTGATTGAATTTTCATCTAATCTGCCTCAACAAGAAAAACCGCTGAAAGGCACATTAGTATATAAGAAACCGAATTCTATCAAAATTAAATTGGGTGAAACCACAATTTATGCTAATGAGAATGTGGTCCGAACATATAATAAAAAATTGAACAGGTTGGTTGTATCGAATGCGGACGAATATGAACTTCCGTTAAATTTTAATGTGATTTTGAACGAGATAATTAGTTCCTCGACCATTGATTATAGATTAAATGATTCCGGGGATTATTTATTTATTGTAAGAGGCGTTTCGATTAATTCTGTGAAGAAAATTGAATTGACGACTGATAAAAATTTTATATTCAAAAAAATTAAAACAACTTTACCCGACGGCAGAAAACTTGAAACCAAAGTGCTGCGGATGAGTTTCAATCCAAATAATATAGAAGAATTATTAAAAACCGATTTCCCATCAAATGCCAGAGTAATTGATTTGAGATGAACGAACAGGTTAAAAGAAATATCAGTTTGAGTTTGCCATTCATTTTGATGGCAATTTTTCTTTATCTGGCTTTTCGTAACATCGATTTGAACGAATCGTTTTCATTGCTCATTAACACCGATATTTTCTGGTTAATTATATTTATTTTCATATTTATGTTATCCCACTATATCCGTGCTTACAGATGGAAGTACATACTTTCATCTGTTAAAGATGATGTGAGTGTTAAGCATTTATTCGGTGCGGTAATGGTAGGTTATGGGTTGAATGCGGTTATACCCCGTGCCGGGGAAATATTCCGTGCTTTCTTTTTAGGAAGATGGGAAAAAATTTCGAGAACATCTATTTTCGGCACCGTTATTCTTGAAAGGA
The DNA here is from genome assembly GCA_964621225.1 of uncultured Melioribacteraceae bacterium. Lineage (GTDB taxonomy): Bacteria > Bacteroidota > Ignavibacteria > Ignavibacteriales > Melioribacteraceae > CAYNUJ01. Next base: position 18,143 of record CAZULK010000019.1, read on the forward strand.
TAATTGATATCTTCGCACTTTCATTTTCGGTAATTGTGAGTATTTTAATTTATAACGGTGATTTGCTCAACGATGTTTCCTGGCTGAAATTATCTTTGAATATAGTATTTATCGGCAATACATTGGTGATATTGTTGATCTTCGCAATGGTGATATTCAAGGAAAAATTCACTAATCTATTGGTTAAATTGACCAGAAAAATTTCCGTAAGACTGGCAGATAAAATTAATTATCTCTTCGAAACTTTGACCACAGGATTGAGCAGTTTAAGAGGTGGTAAAAATTATTTCATGACTTTTCTACTTACCGTGATTATCATGCTCGTTTACGCTTTGAATTCTTGGGTTGCATTCAAAATGATAGGAATGGATTCCCTAAGGGAAGTTACTTTTTCGATGGCTTGGATACTGATGACAATAAGCGCGTTCGGAATTATTATTCCAACCCCAGGGGGAACAGGTTCCTATCATCTTATAACCATTTCGGTTCTTACTGGAATATTTTCTTTCGGAGACGAAATTTCCAGTGCGTATGCAATTCTTACTCATTTTATTTCTTATGTGATTTTTATTTTTTCGGCTCTCTTTTTTATTTCCATTATAAACCGGGCAAGAGTGAAGGAAGGAAAACCCAAACTGAATTTCTTAAATGTTATTAAAAAAATGGATGAAGAAGATATATGAAAAAATTAATTCTTCTCTTGTTAATATTCCCGCTTGTAACTTTTGCGCAGGTCGATTTATCTGCGGGAATGGGAATAAATTTGACTTCACATAGCTCATTGAAAGATTACGTGAATATAAATTTTTCGTCTCCCGGTAACGAAGTGAAAAGTTTTGAAACGGAAGCGGAATTTTTTGCAGAAGCGGATTATTCTATCTCAAATCAATTCGATGTTGGTTTGGAATACGCACTTTCAATTTATTCTTATACAAACTTTATTTTTCTTTCCACGTATGACCTTTCGTTCGTCAGTCACAAGCCTTCGATTTTAGGATATTATGTGATTAAGGGCAAAGGTTATAAATTCAAATTCGGCGGTGGTATTGGCATCAGGTATAATCAATTGAGTGAGCAATTACCAACATCAACTATTCAAAAAGATTATTCTACGCTAGGATTCGGTCTGCTTGCCAAAGCTGTTGGAATAACGGCTTTGGGGAAGAATATATTTGCATTTATTGGAACAGATGCAAGATTGGATTTTCCCGGTGAACCGGAATCTTCCGGCAAGAAAATTTTCAATGGTGCATTGAATGAAAATTTAAATCTTAATTCAGTTTCCATCGGATTGAAACTCGGAATAACATATTCATTTTAGGAGAAATCGTGAACATTTTTGAAGCAATTTTATTGGGAATAATTCAAGGATTAACAGAGTTTTTGCCCATCTCCAGTACGGGACATTTAACCGTTGCCGGAAAATTAATGCATTTAATTTCTGCAGAAAATCCTGAACATTGGACTTCATTTATTGCTGTGGTTCAACTCGGGACTTTACTTGCGGTACTAATATATTTTTGGAATGATCTTATATCTATCCTATTCGATTTTTTGAAGGATAATATTACAAAACGTAAACCTTACAACGAGCAATCTTTCAATTCTAAAATGGGTTGGTTTATAATAATCGGTTCAATCCCGGTGGTAATTATTGGGTTAGGTTTTAAAGACGTAATTGAAGGCGCTTTCACAAAAAATTTATATGTAATTGCTTCAAGTTTGATAGCTCTGGGAATTATACTTGGATTGGCGGAAAAGGTTGGAAATTTCAAAAAAGAATTGAGTCAAATGAATTGGCTTTCAGCGTTGATTATTGGTATTGCTCAATCATTCGCATTGATTCCCGGTTCTTCCCGTTCCGGCACAACTATTACCGCGGGACTATTCCTCGGCTATAAAAGAGAAGTTGCAGCGAGGTTTTCATTTCTTTTAAGCGTGCCGGCTGTTTTGGGTAGCGGATTATTGGAATTCTATCAATCGCTGGACTATATTGATTACTCGCATTTTATTAATTTGATTGCAGCTACTGCAGCGGCGGCAATAAGTGGTTATCTTACAATCGATTTTCTCTTAAAATTTCTGAAAAAACAAAATACATTCGTTTTCGTTTTTTACAGGATAGCAATTGGTATTGCAATCTTAATTTTGATCTATAATAATGTAATAAATCCATAGGGAGGAGAAATGAAAAAATTAAGTGTTTTATTGCTTGCAATGTTATTGTTAACTGCATGCGGTAAAAAGGAAGAAAAAGCAAAAAGTGAAGTAAAAGGTAATAACAATATCGAGGCACAAGTGAAAGATTTAATGGATACTAACAACAGCGAAATGTTGGTTGCAACAATTAAAACCAACATGGGAACAATGGAGCTTGAATTATTCCCCCACGAAACACCAAAGACAGTTGAAAATTTTGTCGGTCTGGCTTTGAAACATTATTACGACGGAGTTACATTCCACAGAATAATAGATAACTTCATGATCCAAGGCGGAGATCCCACCGGAACAGGTAGAGGAGGCGAAAGCTTTTGGGGTGGAAAATTCCAGGATGAAATAAGAGCCAATTTAATGTTCGATCAACCCGGATTGCTTGCAATGGCAAATGCCGGACCGAACACAAACGGTAGTCAATTTTTCATCACTTTAGTTCCTACAACCTGGTTGAATGGAAGACATACTATCTTTGGAAAAATTATTTCCGGCATGGATGTTTTGAAAAGCATTGGAAAGGTTAAAACCGGACCAATGGATAAACCGATTAATCCCGTTGTGATGGAGAGTGTAACAGTAGCTAAACGTCACAGATAATAAATGAAGCAACAGGAGTTTTTCACATCCCGCTGGTCCTTTGTAATTTCCACTTTGGGAATTGCAGTAGGTACGGGTAATATTTGGAGATTTTCGAGAATCGTCGCTCAAAACGGCGGCGGTTCTTTCTTAATTCCATGGGTGATATTTCTCCTAATCTGGTCTGTCCCGCTCATAATCGCTGAATTTGCACTCGGAAAAATGAGTAGAAAAGGTCCACTGGGTGCTATTGCACATACAGCAGGCAATAAATTCGGTTGGATGGGAGGTTATATTGCATTTGTATCCACCGCTATTATGTTCTACTATTCAATAGTTACAGGTTGGTGTATCTATTATCTTATCTCGGCCGTTTCAGGGAACTTATTCACAGCGCCGGATCATCTGCAACTTTGGGAATCCTTTTCAAATAGTTATTGGCCGGTATTTTTTCATTTCATTGCCATTTTATTTTCCGCTTTCATAATTTACAGAGGAGTGGTAAACGGAATTGAAAAAGCGAATAAAGTTCTTGTTTCTTCATTGCTCATCATCCTGATAATTTTACTTTTCAGAGCGGTTACACTCCCGAATGCATCGGAAGGGTTAAAATATTTTTTCACTCCGCAAATTGATTATTTACTCGATTATAAAGTTTGGCTCAGCGCTTTGACCCAAAATGCATGGGATACGGGAGCCGGGTGGGGATTGATTCTCACCTATGCGGTTTATATGAGGAGAAATGAAGATATACCGTTGAACGCTTCTCTGATTGGCTTTGGGAATAATTCGATTTCTTTGATAGCTGGTATCATAATTTTCTCAACAGTATTCGCACTCTCCGGTTCCGAAGCGATGGATGTAATTTCTCAATCGGGTCCGGCAAATACAGGCTTGACCTTTATTTATCTGCCCCTCTTGTTTTCTAAAATGTCTTCGAGTCCGGCAATAAACTATATTTTTGGTGTAATGTTTTTCTTGGCGCTTACCTCTGCAGCAATTTCATCGTTGATTTCGCTTGTTGAACTGACTACTAGAACTTTTATCGATTATGGAATAAAGAGAAAGAGAGCCATTATTATAGTTGCTATATCTGCATTTCTGCTTGGATTACCTTCGGCATTGAGCATGGATTTCTTTTCGAACCAGGATTGGGTTTGGGGAGTTGGATTGATTTTGAGCGGCGCATTCATTGCTTTTTCGATAATAAAATTTGGTGTGGATAAATTCAGAACCGAGATTATCAACGGGGAAGGTTCGGATATAAAAGTAGGCAAGTTTTATAATTTTACAATTAGTTTCTTGATACCTCTCCAAGTGGTCGTTATGCTCGTTTGGTGGTTGGTCTCGTCTGCACAGTGGGATCCCGAATGGTGGAATCCTTTTCATGTAGCCAACGCCGGCACATGTATTTTTCAGTGGTTAATAGTTATTACTATTTTTATTATATTTAACAGAATATTAGTAACAAAAACAATGAGCGAATAATGGCAGCCTGGATTACATTCATAATAGTTTGTGGTATTGTTTGGGGCGGATTGGCTTTTTTGTTAACCACGGCGATTAAAAAGGAAAAGAATAAATAAAGATATGTCAAAAGGAATTCCTACATTAGATGAAGTAAACAATTTTTTAGGCGAAGATTCGTTACTGCCGGTATATTTTTTAGCCGGGAAAGATAAATTTTCTTTGGAAAATGCGCTGGAGCAGGTAAGAAATGCAGTAGATCCGCTGATTGAATCAGACTTTGACAAAGAGATATTTTCATTGGACAAAGGAGTGGACCTGAATTCAATTCTGGATTCCGCTTCTTCATTCCCGTTTGGTTCTAAAAAAAAGTTGATAATAGTTAGAGGTTTCGAGAATTTATCCGAAAAGGCGAAACTATTGCCTTATATCATTTCTCCTTCAGATTTTACAGTGTTGGTTATCACACACAACGCTGAATTAAAATCTGCAACCCAGCAACCTTTTAAGGAACTGGCTGCAAAGGGATATCTGTTCGCAGATAGAAAATTAAGACCTTCGGAATTTGCAGAGTGGACAATTAAGCAAGCTGCTAAATTAGGATTGAAGTTGAGCCGGGATAATGCCTACATGTTGATGGATTTTGTCGGTGATGAAAAGGCATTGGTCGAAGGACAACTTCAAAAATTTGCAGGTTTTTTAAATGGACAGGGGGAGATAACATCGGAAATAATAGAAAACTTGTCTTCTTCCACAAAAGAATACTCTATTTTTGAATTACAGGATGCTCTTAGCGCAGGGAATAAGAAAAAATCGTTAAAGATTATTTTAAATTTACTCGATTCGGGGAACGATATTTTGAGAATTTCTGCGATGTTGAGTAAATACATTTATACTCTTGCTTCGGCAATTGAATTCAAAAAAACGAATGTTTCCGAAATGGAAGCTGCAAAAAAATTGCAAGTCTCTCCCTATTATTACAAGAAATGCGTACAAGCCCGTTACATGTTTAACGAAAAAAGGATACACAATGCTGCCAAAGCTCTTTTGAATTTGGAGTTGGCGGTTAAAACGTCGAGTATAGACCCCAAAACTGTTGCTACAATACTTATTTCCGAAATGTTACAATAATTGGGGCGATATGGCTATTTTAGAAGTGGAAAATTGACCATTTTTTTTTGAAACAAATAAAAATTATTGAGGTATAACTCAACATTGAAAGAAGAATTGAAGAAACTTACAGACGAAGAGTTAATTAAGGAATTTCAAGACAACAACACTCTAGCGGCTTATGAGTTACTTGTCAAGAGATTTAAAGATCCCTTGACCAACTTCGTTTTCAGGTTTGTTGGTGATAAGGACACCGCAACCGATATTGTTCAAGATACGATGATTAAATTCTATCTGAACAAAGACTCGTATAAATCTTTTGCAAAGTTCTCTACATGGATTTACACAATTGCCGGAAATTTGGCTAAGAATGAATTGAAACGTCGTAAGAGAAGAACCATTTATTCAATTAACAATAATGACGACGACGATTTTTCATTTCAGTACGAAGATAAAACGGTTGTATCGCCGGATAGATTGGCGGACAGCAGTATTAAAAATCAGTTCATTCAAAAAGCGTTACTCAAGGTAAAGCCGGTTTATAGAGAAGTTGTAATATTGAGAGATATACAAGGTTTTTCCTATGAAGAAATTGCCGAAATTACCGGTTTGTCGATTGGCACGGTAAAATCGAGAATAAATCGTGGAAGAAGCCAATTACAAAAATTATTAAAGAACATTTATAAAGAGTAGCCTATGGGAATAAAAGTCTACAATTCTAACGAGGAGAAATACTCCGAACTTATAAAAGATTTGCAAAATCTTCCGAAAGAAAATGCGCCGGATGATTTTGAATTCCGCCTCATGACCCGCATTGAGAACGGGAATTTCCAATTAACTTCGGAAAAGAATAAGGAAGGATTTCCGGTTTGGATATTTGCTCCGGCTACTGCAATTGTATTAAGTGCGGTAGTATTTATCGTAATATTTAATTCGGTTCAATTTACCGATTCAGGTCCCGTCTTTCCGGAACCGAAACTGAGAGAAGAGGTAACTGCCGGAGCCGGACAGACTTCAAAAGAATATGTTGCCGGTAAAAAAGTTCCCGGGAATGAAAGTCAGCCAGTTAAGGTAATCGTTGAACCGAATGATGTTGTTGTGGAAAAAACAATTGCACCTCCTCAATTCGCAACTGGAAAAGATGTGAATGTGGATAGGGTTCTTACACAACCCGGAGCAAAGATGCAGTCCACTATAAACGCTCCGAATGTTCTTGTTGGAGGTTCAAACGATCCTTATTTCGAGTTCGACGGATTTTATACCGTCAAAGAAAATGAGGATTCCCTTAAAAAGATGAAATCGAAAATAGATTCTTTGAAGAAAATCGGGAAGGAAAGATTGAACTAGAAAATTGAATTTCGAATATCATTTATTTATATTTCGAGACTAAAATTTAAAGGATTAGAGAAGATGAAAAAAGGTATTCACCCGACATATCAAAGATGCGAAGTTACCTGTGTTTGCGGAAATTCTTTTGTAACACGCGCAACGGTTCCTCAAATCAAATTGGAAATTTGTTCTGAGTGCCATCCTTTTTATACAGGTAAGCAAAAAATTGTGGATTCAACCGGACGTGTAGATAGATTCAACAAACGTTACGGATTGAAATCTAGCTAACAGATTTTAAGCGGGTTTATCCCGCTTTTTTTTTACATTCCATTAATAAACGTTTCACTCATTTTTATTATTTTTGATGATTCCGATATTTCGGTAATCTGAAATGGTGTTGTATATTGTATTACGGAAAACTATATGAATGATAGCGATAAAATAGATGAACAAAAATCCCTTTACGACGGAGTAAGAGGGAAGGCAGTAAAACTGCTCAACAGAATTGATAAAACAGATGCTTATCTCGATAAGTTATTGGAAGTAGAGATGAGAAATTCTGAATTGAGCGGTAGGGATAAAGCTCTGCTATATGAAATCGTTCACGGGGTTGTAAGGTGGATGGGAAGGCTCGATTGGATTTTGACCGGATTTTACAAAGGACAATTTGCTAAAATTATACCTAATATTAAGAATGCAATGAGGGTTGCACTTTACCAGATACTTTTTTTGGATAAAGTGCCGGATTATGCTGCCGTTAACGATGCAGTTGAGTTTGCCAAAAGATTTCAAGGACAGAAATCTGCGGATATTGTTAATGGTGTGTTGAGGAGTATAATTCGTAGTAAGGATGGAATACGTTATGCAGATAGAAATGAAGATTTAATTTTATTCTTGAGCGCGTATTATTCCCATCCCTCTTGGTTGGTTAAAAGATGGGTGAACAGATGGGGGGAAGAATTTACCGAGAAATTAATGAATGCAAACAATAACAGACCGAAGCATACAATCAGAGTGAACAGACTTGTAACCAGTGTTACAGAAATGGAAAAACTCCTCGAAGAAATTAAACAAAAATATTACAAAGGAAGATATCTAAAGAATTTTCTTAAGCTGGCTTCCTTAAATAATATTACAGATTGGAAATATTTTAAGATGGGATATTTCAGTATTCAGGATGAAAGTACCGGAATTCCCGTTAAATTATTGGAGCCGCAACCCGGGATGAAAGTGCTAGATTTATGTGCTGCTCCGGGCGGTAAGTCGGGCATGATTGCAGAACTGATGAACAACGAGGGTGAACTGGTTTGTTTAGATAGATATGAAAGCAGATTGGAATTACTGAAAAAAAATCTAGACCGGTTGCAAATAACTAATTACAGAACTGTTGCTGTTGATGCACTGGAATTTGACGAGGGGGAATTCGATAGAGTATTGGTTGACGCCCCTTGCTCGGGCTTAGGGACTTTAACAAAGAAACCCGATATCAAGTGGAAAAGAGAAATCGGGGATTTTAGAGATTTGAATCCTCTTCAATACGATTTGTTGAACAAAGCAGGCAAATTGGTTAAACGGGACGGCTATATTGTATATTCAACATGTACAATTGAACCGGAAGAAAATTTTATGATAGTCGAAAAGTTTTTGAAAGAAAATCCGAATTTTGAACTTGTAAAAAATCATAATGGTTTGAATGATGAACTTTTCGACGAAAATGGGTGTGTTCAAACATTCCCACATATTCATTATATGGATGGTTCGTTCGCTGCAAAATTAAAAAGAGTTAGATAGGTGAACTATGAATACTGCTAAACTAAAAGAGTTTGCTGAAGAGTTAAAGGCTATAAGGGAAGAGAAGAAAATTACTCTTCAACAGATAAAGGCAAGAACCAGAATCGATATGGCTTACCTTGAAGCAATCGAAGAGGGGAATTTTAATATTATGCCCCAAGTTTATATGAGAGCTTTTATAAAAGAGTATGCCGAATCGATCGGTTTGGATTCAAAAGATACCCTGGCAAAATATGATTTGGCAAAGGAAGGGAAGTTAGTTGCCACCTCGGAATTTGTTGATAAGAGGGAAGAAGAACCCGCTGAAAAACCTGAATTCCGGGATAGTACTACGGAATCACCTGTTCCAATGGATAAACCGCAATTCTATCAACAAAATTGGTTTATCCCTGCTGTTGTCGGTGCTTCTGTGATTGTAGTTTTTCTTTTAGTTTATTTAGCCTTTTTTAAATCCGATGATGAAATAGTAGTTCGAGAAAAACCTTATCAAGAAATAATTGAACAGAAAAAACAAAGATTTGAGTTGAATGAAAGCAACCCGGATCAACAAACTCCGTTAAAAGAATCTCAACCTGAGATAAAGGAACCGAATTTAAGGTTAAGAATATTAGCCACCGATACTTCTTGGGTGAAAGTAGTCATCGATTCCGATTCCACCAGTGATTTTATACTCTATCCCGAAAGGTATAAAACATTTACCGGCGCTGAAGGCTTCGATCTTGTTTTGGGTAATTCCGGTGGAGTAAAACTAATATTGAACGCGGATACTCTGAATTTCAAAGGCATTCCCAAGAAAGTTAAACATTTATATATTAACGAAGCCGGCATAAAACTATTACCGATGGAAAAGAAATCCGAATGATTGAAGATATTCAAAAAAGAATTGAGGAATTGCGGAAGGAGATCAATCGGCATGATCACCTCTATTATGTATTAGCCGAACCGGAAATCTCCGATTATGAATATGATCAATTAGTTAATGAACTTAAGGAATTAGAAGAAAAATATCCCGAACTAATTACACCCGACAGCCCCACGCAAAGAGTGGGTTCCGATTTAACAAAGGAATTTCCTCCCGTAGCTCACAAAGTAAAAATGCTGAGTCTTGCCAACACTTACAGCGAAAATGAATTGTTGGAATTCGACAAAAGGGTTAGGGAAGGATTGCCCGGTGAGGAAATTGAATATGTAACGGAATTGAAGATCGACGGAGTTTCCGTAAGTATTTTATACCGCAACGGAATTTTTATCAGAGCTGCTACAAGGGGAGACGGCACAACAGGCGAAGAGATAACAAATAATGTTAAGACAATTAAATCTATCCCTCTCAAAGTGGATTTATCGGTTCTTCCGGAAGTTTTGCATTCAGAGTTTGAAGTGCGTGGCGAAATTTTCATGCCTACCGAAGGATTCAGGAAATTGAATAAACTCAGGGAAGAAAGAGGTGAGAAGCTATTTGCAAATCCCAGAAATTCAACAGCCGGAACGTTGAAACTGCAAGATCCCAAAATAGTTGCGGAAAGACCTTTGGATATTTTTACCTATTATTTATTAGGGGATGAAGAATTTTCATCAACACAATTCGAAAATTTGAATTATTTAATTAAAGCCGGATTCAAAGTTAATCCGAATTTCAAATTATGTAGAAACATAAATGAAGTAATTGAATATTGCCGCGAATGGGAGAAAAAGAGACCTGAACTTGAATATGAAATTGACGGTGTGGTTGTTAAAGTAAATTCGATTGAACAACAGAAACGATTAGGCGCTATTGCCAAAAGTCCGAGATGGGCTGTAGCATTCAAATTCAAGGCAGAAAAAGTAAAAACAAAATTAAATAGTATTACTTGGCAAGTTGGCCGAACCGGGGCTGTTACGCCTGTTGCGGAATTGGAACCGGTGTTTTTAGCTGGCAGCACAATTAGCAGAGCCACTCTCCATAATATTGATGAGATCAGAAGAAAGGATATAAGAGAAGGTGATGTTGTTGTTATTGAAAAAGGTGGTGATGTAATTCCGAAAGTAGTTGCAGTAGACCTCGAGGAGAGAGAAGAAACTTCCCTTCGGGTTGAACCACCTGTTGAATGCCCAGTTTGTGGACATAAATTATTTTCACCCGAAGATGAAGTTGCAATTTATTGTATTAACGGCAGCTGTCCGGCACAAATTAAAGGGAAACTAATTCACTTTGCCTCACGCGACGCGATGGATATTGAAGGGCTTGGTGAATCTTTGATCGAGCTTTTCGTTGATATGGGAATATTAAATGATTTTATTGACATTTATAAACTCAAGGAATCGCGGGATAAATTAATATCGATTGAAAGGTTGGGCGAAAAAAGTGTTGATAATCTATTGTCCGCGATAGAAAAGAGTAAATCCCAGCCGTTTAGAAGAGTTCTTTTTGCTTTAGGGATAAGATACGTGGGTGCGGGAACTGCCAGAAAACTTGTTGATCATTTCCGTTCAATAGATATTTTGATGAATGCCTCGAAAGATGATTTGGAAGCTGTTCCCGATGTGGGTCCGAGTGTTAGCGAAAGTTTGATTGAGTATTTTAAAGATGAAAGAAACAGAAATATAATTGCCGAGTTAAAGAATATCGGATTAAATTTTGAGGAAAGCGATTCTAAATATAAAAATGTCTTAAACGGCAAATCTTTTGTAATTACCGGCACCTTGTCTTCCATGGGTAGAAACGAAGCAAAAGAGAAGATTTTGGAACTTGGTGGCAAAGTGGTTTCATCGGTATCCGGGAAAACTGATTTTGTGGTTGTAGGCGAAAATCCGGGATCAAAATATGAAAAAGCTGTTAAACTGGGTGTTAAAATTTTAAACGAAAAAGATTTTTTGGAATTACTCAATGGCTAGTAAATTATTAAACAGAGTTGGTTATTCCATCCTGAAGAGAAAAATCGGGAAAGCTGAATTAGGAGAAATAGAAAACTCTTTCATAAGTAATTCCGTCGATTTTGCATTTTTAATGCCCGAAAATTTTAATGAGTTTGAAGATGCACTTGAGATTGCCAAGTATTTTAAAATCCATAAGAAAAATTGCACTCTTTTCCTATTTGAAACGTCTTATAGTCGTGTGGGAGATGAATATTTTAATCTGGTTCCTTACAACAAATTGGATACTAACAAATTCGGGTTACCCGGGAAAGTAACCATGGAAAAAATTAGGAACAGAGATTTTGATGTTCTAATAAATTTTAATCGTGAAGCGGATTTATTTACGCTTGGTATGATTGCTAATATAAATGCAAAATACAAAATTGGATTTTGGAATAATAAGCTGGAAAATTTTTATAATTTTAGTATTAAAACAGAAGAAAGAATTTCTGAAATTTCTTACAGAAAATTGTTAAATTCATTACAAATGTTTTGATTTTTGGTAGAAACTGGTGGGAATAAGATGAACGAAGAAATTAAAATTGATTTAAAAACCGATGGAGATTTAGCAATATTTACATTGAACGAATCCAGATTCGATTCGACGATTGCCGGATATGTAAAAGGGGAGTTCACTATATTACTCACTGATTCTGAGATTAAAAAATTAGTCATTGACCTTTCTAATGTGGAATACTGCGATAGTAGCGGATTAAGCGCTATATTATTAGCTTACAGATTACTGCAAGGAATTGATGGTGAATTGAGGTTGGCAAATCCACAAAAGGGCGTGAAAAACTTAATAGATATTTCCCAATTGAACAGAATTCTAAAAGTATGTGATTCTGTTGATCAAGCCGTTGAAGAATTAAAAGAAAATTAACAATTCAGTATGGATTATGTAATCATTATCCTCTTCCTTTTGGGAACGGCGGCTATAGGCATTTTGAGCGGAGGGAAACAATCATCTGCCAACGATTATTTTTTAGGTAAAAAATCCATTCCCTGGTGGGCTGTCTGTTTTTCAATTGTTGCAGC
>CAZULK010000020.1:0-30515 GCA_964621225.1 uncultured Melioribacteraceae bacterium
GATCGGTAAATGTCCACAAAGCTATAAAGAACCAAACTAAAATGTAAGCCGGAGAGGCATTCCCTGTAATTTTCAGATACGACTCGGGAAGCGAAGTACTTAAAGTTTCCATCCCTCCATAATTAGTTACCAAAACGATAAAAAGAATAATAAAACCTACGAACATAAAGAAGAATTGATACGCGTCCGTGTATACATCCGATTTGTATCCTCCTTTGAAAAGATAAGCAACCGAAATTAAAACGGCTATCATTATACTTGGCAGTGTTCCAATGCCAAATAAGAATTTTATTAATTCACTTATCATCAATATATAAGGAGCAGGCGAAACCAAAACAAATACTATCACAGCAGCTAATAATGCAACTTTTTTACCGTAAATGTTTTCTATTTTATCGGGAATAGTAAATAAGTTCGATTCTCTGATCTTTCCGGCAAATAAAAGAGCAAAAATGATAGCAAAAATATAATAGGGAAAACCTTGCGTAAACCAGCTGACTAATCCATATCTGTAAGTAAATTCCCCTACTCCCAGTATTCCTCCATACCAAGTAGCAACATTTGTAAGAACGAATAACATCAAGGTTAAGTTTCTACCGGAAAGCAAATACTCTTCAGTGGAATCGGACTTTAACTTTGTTAAAAATCCTGTGGCAAACAGTCCTATAAAGAAGATACAGATTACAACGATATCTATTAAATGAAAATTATTCATCAGATAGGAAAGAATTTAGAGACCTAATTATCAAACATATACCACCGACAACTTTCAGAGAAAAGTTCTCACCCAAACTTTCATTTGAATTTCCCTCGCGCTCGCCATATTTTAATTTGGTTTCTTTAAGCTTATATTTTAAGCCTTTTGATGTAATTCTTGTTTTGGCATCGAATGCGAAAATTGAAATCGCTTCCCCTTTTCTCGAATTAAACTTCTTATCACCTCTAATGAATTGTCCAACAGTTTCTTCAGCGATGAAAGTAATTTCAATCAATTTTGCATATCTGAATAATATACTTGTATTTGCAAATTGGTGATCGAATCTGCCGCCGGATGCACCAAAAACAATCACACGAGAATAATTCTTTTTTACAATAAATTTAAGAGCCTTCTCTAAATCGGTATCTGTTTGTCTTGAAATTTTCTTTATTGATGTCTTTCCCTCATAATATTTTAATGCCTCGTCTGATATGGAATCCAAATCTCCGATAATATATTTGGGAATCACTCCTAATTTAAATGCGATATTACTTCCCCCGTCTGCACAAATAATATCGCTATCGTATTTGAGCAATAATTTCTTCAATAATGAGCGAGAAGAAAATTTTCCATTTATAATAAGCAAACATGTTTTATTCATATCCAAAAATAAAGAAAAGCCCCTACAGAAGGGGCTTTAAATTAAAATCCTAAGTTAATACCAAATAAGAGATTTCTTTCTGCAGCCGGGAAGAATTCCTTCCCAATTGCATATGCTGCATAAAGATTATCAAATATATTATTTACTTGAATGAACGCTTTCACATTATCGAAATAAGGAGACAGCTTCAAATTGTATGATGCGTAAAAATTAGCAACAAAATACGCATCTACTTTGTTGTCGGTGTAATCAACAAATCCGGGATATTTTTCAAGATACGAACTGAGATTGTCATCGAAGTTATCCGAGTAGAAATCTCCAACGTATTTCGCAGTGAACTGTGCGAATAAATTATGGTAATTAAAATTAATAATTCCGTTGAATGTAAGATTTGGGAAACCACTAATTCTATTATCCTTAAGGTCTAATTTTTTAATTACTTTATTACCGGAATTATCTTTGTACTTTATGTAAGTACCGCCTTGCTTAATATAGTTTTGTATATACGAACCGTTAAATATCAATTCGATATACTCATGTGGTTTGAATGAACCCGTAAATTCCAATCCGGCGTGTACTGTTTGATCTATGTTACCTGTTATCGGTTGACCGAATCTATCAACCTGACCTTTCTTTACGATTTCATCGTTGAACAACATGTAAAAAAGATTTATCCCCAAAGAAGCATTCTCTTTTTTAAATAATGCTCCCAATTCAAGATCATTCATAGTTTCCGGATTCACCAAAGGTTTATCATAGTTATATGATCCATCGGAATTTAATTCGAACTGAGGAATTTCCCCGGCACTCGATTCCGCTGCATCGTAATAATTTTTCAATCTTGGCTCTCTGGTAACTCTGGCAAACGAAACGTAACTGCTTAAGTTATCATTCATACTATAATTCAATCCAACTCTAGGATTCAAGTATAATCCGTCAACAGAAAAATTATTTCCAACGTATTTTTCATTCTCAATTTTGTATTGATGATAAGCCAATTGAATTTCGGCTAACAATGATAACTTGGAATTAAGGTTTAACCTTTCGTTTGCAAATACATTAAGAATGTTTTTCCCACCTTCGTAATAATAATAACGGTAATCCTTGGTTATTCCGGCAGGCAGGTTTTCCGCATAATTGATACTTCCCCAGTGAACAGAATTATGTTTTCTGAATTCAGCACCGGCGATTAATCTTCCGTTATCATGCTCAATGCTTATCCTGGGAATCCATCCCCATTGTTTATTTTCTACCATTGCTCTGATGAGTGCATTGTTAGGAGTTTTTGCCGGATCGTATCCATTAGCCTTTAAGCGGAAATAATCATCATAAAAGATGGACCATGAACCGTCATAATCAAAAAATCCATTACCCAATACCAAGAACAAAGCCGAATTCAATTTAACACGATTATTGATCTGATATTCATTCAATAATTCAAAATGAGGTTGCCAAAAATTTTCAATTTCAGATGCTCTTCTTTCTACGGTGTAGGTATATGCTTTTCCATCGTCTTCCCAATAAGAATAATTTTTTCTTCTTTCATTTCTATCTTTAATTGCCCACTTCGGAAGACCGTTGTATGCTAATCCATCGGCAATCGGGCCGCCATAAACGTTCAATTGAGTTGTTAAATTTTTATCGTAACGAACAGCTGCTAAATAATAACTCTTGAAATTCGTCCAACTTTTATCCCTGTATCCTGAAGATAAAATATTTGAGACGCTTGCATAAATCGAATACTTTTTATCAATCAATCCACTGGAAAAAGAAAGATTATATTTCCTTGTGTTATAGCTTCCGAGAGTAGTGGAAAAATTGAATCTTCTTTTCGAAGAGAAAGGTGAAATAATAATATTGATTGATCCCCCAATTGAAGGATACCCAATTGCCCCGGTTCCGGCACCACGTTGTACCTGAACTAATCCCGTGCTGCCAAGTAAATCAGGCATATCCAACCAATAAATATTATTATCTTCAGGATCGTTTTGAGGAATACCGTTAACGGATACCGATATTCTTCTTTGGTCGAATCCCCTTATGCTGAGATAATTATATCCAATTCCGTTACCGTTTTCGGAATAGAATGTTGTAGAAGGCATATAGCTTAAATACTCGGGCACATCCTGAGTTGTATAATTTTTTTCAATCTGTTTATTTGAAATTTGTGAAAATGCTGCCGGGCTCTCTCCTTCTTTATTGATAAGAGCCTCGACTAAAACCGTTTGGCTGGATAATGCCATAGGATTCAAAGTAATCAATAAGTCATTATTAAAATCAATGTTTTTAACTGCTATCCTGTATTCTTCATAACCCAAAAAGCTCACTACTAATTCATCATTCGGGGAAAATTTTGCATTAAGTACGAATGAACCATCTTCTCCGCTTGCCGTTCCCTTGCCTTCATCAACAAGGTAGATATTTGCCCCAACTAGCGGTTCCGAATTTTCGTTATAAACAATCCCTTTCAGTTGGTTGTTTTGTGCGAATAGAAGTTGAGAAAAGAATATGAACAGAATAATTAAGTTTTTCATTTATACCTCCTAATTGTTTAAAATTAAAAGGCCGTTTCACAAGGAAACGGCAAAACTTAATATTCTGCTCACCGTTTCCCTACGCCGGTATTACCCGGATCAGGTTTAAGGGTGTGTTCTCAGCCCATACAATTGAGCACCCCTAACGGCCAAAATTTACAGACGAAACGTAATCAAAAATTATTTTAGTTCAAAACTTTAAGCTTTTGACCCACTCTAATTTTATTGCTGCTTAATTCATTCCATTCCATTAAACTATCCACGGTAACGTTATATTTCCGCGCAATATCCCATAGGGCCTCACCTTTATCCACAACATGAACAGTACCATCGAAATTTGCGAAAGGATCCGGTTTGGGTTTTCCCGGATGAATAATTAATTCTTGTCCCGGGAATATTTTGCTTCCTTTTAATTTATTCCATTTCCTAATATCTTTGGAAAGAATGAAATATCTTTCGGCAATTTCCCCTAATGTATCCCCCGATTTTACAATATATTTAATTGTGTTTTTATTTGTCGAAACTGCTTCAATCTCTTCCTTTGTAGGAGGCTTTGTGTTTGCGGTCGGATTGGCATATGCCACTAATTGTTTTTCTTCTCTCTTTTGTGGATAGATTACAAGAGTTTTTCCCGCAACAATCTTATTCGATTTTAAGTTATTCCAAGAAATGATTTGAGAAGATCTAACTCCAAACCTTTCTGCTATTTGACTGATCGTATCGCCTGATTTAATTTTATATTCAATCTGCCCCCCATCTTTCTGCTTAACAGCAACAGAAGATTTATTTACATGAATGTTTTCATTTGGATTTGCGTCAGTATAAATTTTGAGATTTTTACCTGCAATAATTTTATTAGATTTTAAATTATTCCATCTTTTTAAATCTCTCGAAGAAACATGGAATCTTTCTGCAATCTCGCTTAAAGTGTCGTTTGGTTTAATTTTATAAAATACCAAATTATCACTATTCTCTTTAGCCTTTTGGCTATATTCTTTCAGGCTTAATTTCTGTCCTGCTCTAATTACATTAGACTTTAAATTATTAATTTTTTTAAGTTTTGCTACATCTATTCCGGTTTTAAGTGCAATTTCACTTAACGTATCACCTTTTTTCACAATGTAGATGTCATCTTCACGTTCGCTTTTTTTGTTTTCGGCAGTCGCAACCAATGTAGGAGATGATTCACCAACAAAAATCTGTAATACTTTCCCGGCATAAATTCGCGAGCCGCGAATATTGTTCCATTTTTTCAGTTGACTGACTCGAACACCATATTTTTCGGCAATTTTGCCCAATACCTCACCTGAACGGATCTTATGCTTAATCCATCTTCCTCCGGCCAAAGCATAGAGGGTTCTGATTTTTTCGGACCGGCTCATCTTATCAATTTTAGAATATTTTTCCACCTTGTCTGAAGGGACATAAATGGTAAGTTTCTCTCCTGCATAAATCGATTGGGAATAAGGGATATTATTCCAACCACGAATATCGGATACTCTTGTGCCAAACAGATCCGCTAAATCAACCAAATTATCCCTACTTTTCACAGTATAAGTTACCGGAGAATAACCTTCGGGAATCTCAACTTGCTGTTGTTCATTCAACTTTTGTTCAAATAATTTTCTGAAATCTTTATCCCCGTTTACATTAACTAGAAGCCTATAAGGTTCTTCTTCCAATTGAGAATATAGTTTGTTCTCGTCGTAATCTATTTTGGCCGCAAGATTAAAATCATTAACACCAATGGTTGCTACAGGAATTCTTAATTTCATACCGGGATATATTCTGGAAGCACTTTTTAATTTATTGAATTCCTTAACTGCACTCAACCTAACATGATAATTATATGCAATCTCACTGAGTGTTTCTCCCTTTCTAACGACATGCGAAACGTATTGAACCTTCGCATCATCCGGAATATTATTAAAATTAGTCACAAATTCATTGTAGTATGCTGTAGGAATATTAATTTTTACCGGAGGAAATTTCGAAGGCGGAGTGGAATTCTGGATAAGATGAGGATTCATAGTTCTAAATATTTTAAGAGGAACACCGGCACATTTAGCCAATACAGCTATATCAACAGCCTCGTTTATCTCAAACTCAGTCAGATCAAAAGGTTTTTCATAATTGATATCCTTGAAACCATAAACTTCCGGAGCGGAACAGATCAAAGAAACGGCAATGTATTGAGGGACGTAATTTCTGGTTTCCCTGGGAAGATATCTTCTTAATTTCCAATAATTTGAAGAACCAGCTCTACGGATTGCCCTTTGAACACGTGCTTCACCGCAATTGTAAGCCGCAATGGCTAAGTACCAATCCCCCAGGGAAAGATAAAGGTCTCTTAAATGCTGAGCCGCAGCACGGGTGGCTTTTTCGGGGTGACGTCTTTCATCCACATAAAAACCGATTTTAAGATCGTATAACTTGGCTGTTCCCCTAACAAATTGCCACAGACCTACTGCCCTAGCCCAAGACCTGGCCATAGGATTCAAACCACTTTCGGGAAGGGAAAGAAAAATAAGCTGTTGTGGTACCTTCTCTTCTTTAAAAATCTTTGCCATCATCGGGAAATACCTTCCGGTTCTTTCCAACCAGGTTTCCATATGGCGGCGTCCCCTACCGGTATAATATTCAATATACTGTTCAACGTATCTATTTATTTCCAAAGGAAAATCGCCTACTACTACAGTATTTTTTTCATTCGGGACGAACTCTTCTTCTTCAATCGGGGGAAGTTCCACGATGTTTGCTTCCATCCATTCGTCCAGTGCCGCAGTGGAAACGTTCTCCGGTAATTCTTCCAAAGAATCTACAAAAGCACGGTAATCGTCAATTATTTTTTTCTCCAGTGAATTGTATTTCTCATTATTTTCGATATCGGGATAGTAGCTTAAATCGTTAATCAAAGCCAAAGCGGAATCGTATGCAGCAAAAGCTTCTTTTGTGAAGTTTAACTTTTGATAATTTAATGCTTCTTTATATAGCTCTTCGGCAGTTTTAATTTGGTCGTCGATAATACCGTTTTCTACCTGAACATCAGGATTTCCGACAACAATTTCTTCGTTTTGAATAAATTTATTATAAAAACTGCAAGAAGTGAATATAAATATGGATAAAATAAAACCTGAAACTACTGATCTATTCAACGTAACTCCTAAAAAAACTTGTATAAATTTAAGAACTTATAAAATCAATATCAATCATTTTCTCATCTAATTCTCTTAACATATTGTAAAACAACAATTTAAGAACAAGCATAATCCCGTAAAATTAGACAAAAGCTCAAAATTAATTATCGAAACTTCCGAAAGGATATTTAATTTTCCAACTAATTAATTTGGAACTTGAATTAATAGTCTTTTTTTGTAATCTTATTAATTGAATTTTAATAACTATGAAAGTAATCAAAGAAAATATTGTAAAAGTCCCTATCTTTCAAGAACTTCCCGACGAAGCATTAATTCCTCTCATTAAAGCAGGATCAATTATTAAATACTTTAAAGACCAAATTATTTTGGAAGAGAAGGAAGAAGGAAGTTCCCTCTTCTTTTTACTTTCGGGCAAAGTAAAAATTATTCGAAAGAGCGAGGATGATAAAGAAGTTATTTTAAATATACTTCGCGAGCATGATTTCTTCGGTGAAATGTCTATACTTGACGGATACACACGTTCCGCAACTGTTATTGCTATGGAAGATTCAGAGTTGTTTGTACTGAGGAGGAAAGAATTCATTTCTTTAATAGAACATTTCCCCGATGTCTCCATAAAACTAATTCAAATTATTTCTAAGAGATTGAGATTAGCAAATTTGAAAATTAAAGCTTTGAGTATCGGTGATTCCGAAAAGAAAGTCGGCAGCGTTTTACTTCATTTAGCGATCGACTGTGGGAAATACGCAAACAATTGCGTTGAAATATCCGACCTCCCGATACAAAAAGAAATTGCGAATATGGCGGGAACTTCCAGGGAAACAGTTTCCCGCGTATTTCATATTTTGATGAAAAAAGGCCTCATCAATTACGACGAAGAGAAAATTACAATTCTCGACTTCGAAAAATTCCAGGAAGCCTACAAATAATTACTTAACCAGATAACGTTTAATTTTTTGTGTCGTTGTTTTAACGAATTCCTCTTCCCTAACGATAACTTTTCTGATTTGCTTATAATTCGGTAATGTTTTATTTAATTTGGAAATTTCTTCGTTAATAATTTTCTCAATCATTTCTCTTGTAATATTCTTTTCCGAATTATCCGCCAATTGGATTATCGCTTCGGCATCCGGAACAACTTGTGCACAAATAATTTCACCAAGTTTTTCATCCTCTTCGGAATAAACCAACGACTCAAGCACATATTCCGAATGGTTTATTTTATCTTCCAACTCTTCGGGGAATACATTTTTTCCCGATTTGGAAATTATCACATTCTTTTTCCTTCCGGTGATATGAAGAAATCCGTCTTTGTCGATATAGCCTAAATCTCCGGTCCTGAACCAGTCACCGTCGAAAGCTTCCCTGGTTGCAGCTTCATTCTTATAATAGCCCAACATTACATTCGGCGCTTTAGCCAATATTTCCCCTATTCCCTCTTCGTCGGGATTATCAATTTTTAATTCCACACTTGGCAAAGGAATTCCCGCAGCATTGTCTTTGAAATTATCGATCTGGTTCAAGGCTAAAATTGGAGAAGTTTCGGTAAGCCCGTATCCCTGAACAAAATTGAAACCCAGTTCCCTGAGCCCTTTGGCAACAACAGGATCCGGTGCTGCACCGCCGGCGATGAAAACTCTGATATGTCCGCCAAATTTTTTGTGGAGTTCTGCAAAAATCTTTTTCTTTATATCTTTGCTTCCAGCCTTCTGAAGGAAATTTGATAACTTCATAAGCGGAGGAACAATCTTGGATTTTAGTTTATCCTCGTTTATTGTTTTCATTATCCGCTTGAACATCTTATCGTAAAGTAGAGGCACACCGAGTAACATGGTTGCTTTTACTTTCTGCAAATCCTCCACAACTGTCTTAAGATTACGGCTATAATGAACGGATGCACCGGAGTAGAGAGGACAAAGCATTCCGCATGTGCATTCATAGGTATGATGAATCGGAAGCACCGAAAGAAATCTGTCTTCGGGATAAATGAACAGCATACTCACCATATCAACCAAATTGCTTGCAATATTCTTTTGAGAAAGCATTACGCCTTTTGCTCTACCCAAGGAGCCTGAAGTAAAAATAATTTCCGCAAGTTTCGAAGGATTAACTTCCGGCAGTTCATTTTCCGATATAGGATTTGTTTTATTGATCAAGTCGACCATAAACTTGAATTCACTATCTTCGGACGGTTGATCCATAGAGATGAAGTGTTCAATTCTTTTTAATGAAGGATGTGAACCCGTGAAAAGATCGGAATATGCACCGGAAAAAATAACAGCTTCTGCATCCGATTCGTGAATAATGTTATAAACTTCGTTTTCCGAGAGGTTGCGATCGATTGGAACTACAACATAATTAAAGAGCATACATGTCAAATAACTTATCACCCATTGAACTCTATTCTCTCCAATCAATGCGATGTGGGTGCGTTCTTCTATTCCTAAATTCTGTAATGAAGTACCAAACCTTAATACATAATCCAACAATTGTGAATAAGTTACCTTGTTAATCGGAGTCGGATTCAAATCTTCCAAAGCTAATTTTTCGGAATAAACTTTTGCTGAACGCAAAAGCATTTCTTGAACAGAAGAAATTTGTGGCACATCATATAATTTTCGTTTCATACCATCCTCTCAAGATATAATTGTCCGGTTTTATTACAAAAGAAAGGAGGACAAATTAGTCCTCCCATAATTTATTTTGTCAATTCTTTTAAAACACCTTTAAGTAAAGTATAGAATTTTTCAACGTCAGGAATCGAGACCCTTTCATCAGGCGAATGGGCTCCTTGTATTGTAGGTCCGAAGGAAATCATATCCAATCCGGGATATTTAGCACCAAGCAATCCGGTTTCAAGTCCGGCATGAATGGCTTTTATTTCAGGCTCCGCCCCGAATAATTCCTTATAAACCCCTTTACAAGTTTTAAGGAGTTCTGAATCCATGTTGGGTGTCCATCCCGGGTAACCGTCACCTATCTTAACTTCTGCACCGGCTAAAGAGAATACGCTTGCAACTGAAAGAGTGACATTCGTTTTTGCACTTTCAATTGACGATCTCTGGCTGGTACCTATCCTTATTACATTTCCGTCAACTTTTACAGTAGCTAAATTTGTTGATGTATCAACCAAACCATCTATTTCCGGATTATAAGCAATAACTCCGTGCGGAATAGCTGTCAATACATTAAGAATAGTCTTGAAGAATTTCTTTCTCATCGACTTTTCAACTTCCGTATCCAATTTGGTAAACCTGATCTTTAATCCGGGATCGGTCACTTTTAGTTCGAGTTTCATTTCTTCTTCGAATTCTTCAATTATCTGCTCAACGTGGTGAATATCATCAGGATCGATGATAAGTTTTACTTCCGCTTCTCTCGGAATTGCATTTCTTAATGATCCTCCCGAAATATCAAAAACACGGTATTTTATTGATTCAAATCTGTTAAGCAGATATGCAAGAATTTTGATTGCGTTTCCTCTACCTTGATGAATATCCAGTCCGGAGTGACCGCCCTTTAATCCGGTAACCATAATCTCATAAGGAACCATGTCGCGGTGATTATTTCTCCAGTCGATTTCCATTACTCCAACTGTATCCTGTCCACCTGCACAACCGACATAAAAGACACCGTCTTCTTCAGAATCCAAATTCAAAAGATATTTTCCTTTAATGAATCCTGGTTGAAGCCCGCTTACACCGGTCATTCCGGTTTCTTCATCAACAGTACAAAGTAATTCCATAGGACCGTGTACAGCTTCGGGGTCTAAAGCTGCTGCCATTCCGGCTGCAACACCAATTGCATTATCCGCACCCAAAGTTGTGCCTTCTGCGGTAATCCAATCCCCTTCTCTTTTTATTTTCAAGGGATCGTTTTCAAAATCGTGTTCAGTACCTTTATTCTTTTCGCAAACCATATCAATATGGCCTTGAATAACAACCGTGGGGGCATTTTCGTATCCGGGTGTAGCCGGAACATGTACAACTATATTTCCTGCAAGATCTTCGTCAAATTTGAAATTATTTTCTTCCGCAAACTTTTTTACTAATTCTCTCGCTTTTTCTTCTTTTTTAGAAGGGCGAGGAGTTTGGGTGAATTTATAGAAATGTTCCCAAAGTAATTCCGGTTTTAAACCTTCAATAGCAGAATGTGACATTATAGCTCCTTTTTAATTATGTCTAATATTAAGTATATCACCGTCTTTAACAATATAATCTTTTCCTTCAAGCCGCCAAGCACCGGCTTCTTTACACTTGGCAAACGATCCGTGTTCAAGGAAATCTTTGTAATGAACAACTTCCGCGCGGATGAAACGATTATAAAAATCAGTATGAATCACACCGGCAGCATCTTGTGCTGTATAATTTTTCTTAATCGTCCACGCACGACATTCATCTTCCCCGACGGTAAAGAAAGATTGAAGTCCTAAAATTTCATAAGAGGTTCGCAGAATTTTATTAAGCGCAGATTCTTTTATTCCATAGTCAGCCATAAATTCTGCTTTGTCTTCATCGTCCAATGACGATAATTCAAACTCGATTTGGGCTGAAAAAGGAATTATAGTAACCGATTTATCTTGAAGTCTATCCTTGATCGAAGCAATTATTTCCGCTGAATCAGAAATGGAGTTTTCATCAAAATTAATTGCAATCGCCAATTTTTTCTGAGTTAATAATTGATAACCGGATAATATTTTCAATTCCTCGTCACTAAAATCCAAAGTACGGAGAGGAAGTTCATTTTCGGTATGTGAATGACAACGCTCAATTAGCTCCAACTCTCTTTTAATTTTTTCGTCTTTATTTTTCTGATAGTCCTTCTTTAGCTTTTCCAATCTGTTTTCCAAAAAAGCCAGATCGGATAATAAAAATTCCGTTTCTAAAAATTCAATGTCTCTTGCGGGGTCAACATCCCCCATCGGATGGGAAACGGAATCGGAACTGAATTGACGGACGACGAAAAAGAGCGCGTCATTGTTCTTTACATTGTTCAAAAACTGGGATGTTATTTTAACTTTTCCGTCATCGCTCATCCTTAAACCGGGAGTATCGAATATCTCTATCGTTGCATTAACTTTCTTTTTAGGATTGAATATTTCTGTTAACTTATCGAGTCTTTCATCCGGAACTTTGACCACTTCCAATTGAGCTTCTTCCCCCGAAGAAAAACTCATTTCTGTCTTACCTGTAAGAGTATTGAAAAGAGTCGTCTTTCCGGAAAATTGCAATCCAACTAAACCAATTTGCATCTTTCACCATTAAAAATTTGAAAAATTAAGACTAGTAATATAACGGAAATATAATATAAATTAAGCCTCAATTTGTGTATGAAGTTGAATTTCCTCCAGAATTGATGAGACTTTCAAACATTGTTCGAGCGAACCTTCGTAAACAACGGCTTTTCCCTTTACGTGAACTTCGAAAGCAAGACTACGCGCTTTGGCTGCGCTACACTTTGTTGCTTTAATCAGTTGTATAATCACTTCGTCAAAAGTATGCCAATCGTCATTGAAAAGAATGACTTTCATCGGCAGTCCAACATCAGTGGTATCCTCTACTTCCGGTTCAATTATTTTATCTGGGCTAATTTCTGGCATATTCAAAAAATTATTTTATAACAAAAATAAATTAATTTATAATTTTGTAATTTGTAAATCGAAATCTAAAAAATTATACTAATCTTCGAGGAGGCAAATAATGAAAATTGCAGTGTGCGTCAGCCATGTTCCCGATACTGCAACAAAAGTATTAGTAGGAGACGATGGCAAGACAATCAACCCAAACGGTGTTACATACGTAGTAAACCCATACGATGAATTTGCGATTGAAGAAGCCTTAAAACAAAAAGAAAAATTAGGCGGTGAAGTTGTTGTAATCAGCCTTGGTTCCGATAGCAGCAAGGAGACTATAAGAAAGGCTTTGGCAATGGGCGCAGATTCAGGTGTTTTGTTGAAAGACGAAAATCAAAGAGATTCAATGTCCGTTGCAAAAGCACTGGCGGAAGAAATAAAAAACCAAGGTGCGGAATTGGTATTCTTCGGTAAGCAATCCGTAGATTACGATAATGGTATTGTAGGTCAATTAACAGCTGAATTATTGGGCTACAATTGTGTATCCGTAGTTGTATCGCTTGATATAAACGATGGAAAAGTAACTGCCGAAAGAGAAATTGAAGGTGGAAAAGAAACGGTAGAAACCCAATTACCGGTTGTTATTACTGCTCAAAAAGGATTAAACGAACCGCGCTATGCTTCTCTTAAAGGAATTATGGCAGCTAAAAAGAAAACGATTGAAGAAAAAGAACCTGTACCGGCAGACAATATGGTGGAAGTAATTAGAATGAAAAAACCACCTGCGAAAGAACCGGGCAGAATTGTGGAAACAGCTGCAGAATTAGTTCAATTGTTAAGAGACGAAGCAAAAGTTATTTAAGGAGAATAATTATGGCAAATAAAATTTTAGTATTCCTGGAACAGCGCGATGGAGAAATTAAAAAAGCATCCCTTCAGGCTTATGGTGCAGCTTCTAAATTAGCCGAAATAGACGGCGGAGAAATTGAAGCTGTAACACTTGGAAATTCAATTAACGGATTAAACGATTTAGGTAAATTCGGAATTTCAAAAGTTAATTTTTTGAAGAACGAAAACCTTCAAAAATATTCTACATCCGGTTATGCAAAAGCTATTTTCGATTTCGCTTCTCAAAACGGATTCGATACATTGGTATTTTCAAATACTGCAATGGGAAAAGATTTGGCTCCCAAAGTGGCAGTTAAACTGAATGCCGGAATAGCAATGGATTGCATTTCCTTTGAATCTGAAGATGGGAACTTGGTGGCAACAAGACCTGTATATGCAGGGAAAGCATTGATTGATGTTTCACTAAAATCGGAAAACAAAGTCTTTACAGTTAGACCGAATGTATTTCAACCTTTGGAAAATGAAGTATCTACAGAAGTAACAGAATTCGTTGTTGATGATGTAGATTTAAGCATGAAAGTAGTTGCAGAAACAAAATCCGAAGGTAAGTTAGACGTTGCAGAAGCTGAAATAATCGTTTCCGGCGGACGCGGTATGAAAGGTCCGGAAAACTGGAATTTGGTTGAAGACCTTGCAAAAGAATTAGGAGCTGCAACAGGCGCAAGCCGTGCTGCAGTGGATGCAGGCTGGAGACCTCATTCCGAGCAAGTGGGACAAACCGGAAAGACCGTTTCACCAAATTTATATATCGCTCTCGGAATAAGTGGCGCAATTCAACATTTGGCTGGTATGAGATCCTCCAAATATATTGTTGCAGTCAATAAGGATCCCGAAGCGCCTATTTTCGGAGTAGCAGACTATGGAATCGTCGGCGATGTATTCGAAGTGGTTCCGCAATTAATTGAAGAAGTTAAAAAAATAAAATCATAGTTCTATATAGTGGATAAAGTACAAGTAGAAATATTAGGATTATCGTCAAGTCCTTCAGCGGGAGGCGGATTCGCCCTCCTGCTGAAAGAGACTTTCGGATTAAGAAGATTGCCAATAATCATTGGCTCATTCGAAGCTCAGTCCATTGCACTAGAGTTGGAAGGACACAAACATCCCCGGCCGCTCACTCATGACCTTATGAAATCAGTAATTGAAGGATTGGGCGGAACGGTTCAAGAAGTGCAAGTTACCGAACTTCGCGACAATACATTTTTCGGAAAAATAATTATTGAAATTAGCGGATTAACGAACGAGATCGATTCCCGTCCAAGCGATGCAATTGCACTTGCTGTAAGAACGGGTTCACCGATTTATGTTGCAGAAGAAGTTATGAGAAAGGCTTCATTCGTCCCCTCGGGAGAAGAAGAACCGACTTCGGAAGAATATATTGATGATGAAGATCCGTTCGAAGAAACTCAAAGAGATAAAACATTTGTTAACGACAAGGAAGCTAGAATTGCTTCCCTTCAATCTCAGCTTAGAGAGGCTATTGAAAAGGAAGAATACGAAAGGGCTGCTAAATTAAGGGATGAAATAAATAAACTAAAAAACAGTTCTAATTAAATACCTGTTGCCCGAAATCACATTCCAAACATTTATTTTTTGAGCAGTAATTTCTAAATAACTCGATTAATCCTTGCGTTATAACGGTTTTGGATGTCATTGAGTTCATATCCAAATTTTCAGCAAGGTCTTGAACTATTTTGTTCGTAGATCTTTGTGAATAGGAATTGAATATTTGAATAACTTTTTTTGATAATTCAGTTTTTCCGAATATTTCAAAATAAAGCGAAAGGAATGGAAGAACGACGTTTATCATTATCTCGTCTGCCCTTGAAGAACCAATGTAATATTTAATGGGAGCACTACTTTTTTTGCAAAAGACATAATGGTGTTGCCAATAACCGAATGATTTTGTTATAAACATTGAACGTAATACTCCGATAAGAATCGAAGGCTTTCTTAGCTCGGTAAATTTGTTGATTAGTGTCGGGACAAAATCTTCATTTAGAATTTTATATAATAATTCAATACCTCCCGCGATACGGATTGTGGGAAAGTTCTGAGGACGGAGTTTAAAGAAATGCCATTCGGTTTCGTCCATCACCATACCGTCGTAAATTCTTTTAATATTTTCCCAATTATCCTTTATTATTGTTTCATATTTATTCTCGCCGTTCAAATTATCCGGCACCAATCCACCTATATAATAAAAAGCCGAATGCAATCTATCTTTCAACTCTCCGTCGTGCCCCAATTTATCAATAAAATCGAAATTCACCAATCTGGACAACTTGAGCATGGCATTTTTATTTTTGGAATAGCCCAAGGCTTCAAACAAAAATTCATAAAGCAATTGCTGCCACAATCTTTTATCGTTGAAGTCCTGCGGATTAAATTTCCTATTCTGAAACTCTTCGCTTAAATCATAACCTATAGTGGGTTCGCCGATAGTAAGTTCTTTAATATATTTAAGTTCTTTAAGTCTTGAATACATTCTTAAGCATTTCTTCTCGAAACGTTTAACCCCTAATCTCATAATTATTTTTTTTCTTTGATAATGGGGTAAATCGTTCAGCTGTTCCACACATTTCAATTTGTATGATAATTCACTTAACTTTTCTTCGAAATGCTTGCTAATCTTTTGTACTTCCTCTTCGTTTAAATAATCTGAAAGGCATAAAGAAGGAATTTTCCTCCCCTCTTTTGTGTATACATAATTTTGATGGTATTTATTCTTAAAACAAACATGGAGAATAACTTTGTTGTACTTTCTATCAATGTTATGTCCGTGATGTTTCCAATCGTTATATTCACCGTCAATTTCAACATCACCTACGTATGTGATATTTCCAATTTTAATTCTTGCATTCAAAAAATCGGGGCCGGAGGAATCCTCATTAAATTCGCCAATATCAATTATTTGAATGTCGGAGCCTGAGAGAGTGGAAAGTTTTTTGTCGTTGACTTTATTCTGCCATACAGAATAAAGCTCTTTTTCGTATAGTTTTGGTGCCCGTTTCATAGATGCCTCAAATTATTGTACTTTCCGCTTAACGGAAGAATTAAAAAAGGACATAAAACTATTTTAAAATAAGACTTTAGATTTTAAAAACCAACAATTTTAAATTAGGACAATTCGTCTTGATACTGTTTCATTTTTTGTTCAATTTTTGAAACATAATTTTCCGATGTATCGCAATAGATTATTCCCCTGCTAATATTGACAATATGATTATTCAGATTGTTAGATCGAAATATTTTATGAATTTCAGATAAGCTGCCGCCCTGTGCCCCAACACCCGGTAATAGTACGAATAATGATTTTAGTAACTCAATGTTAGAAATTAATTCTTCCAAATTTGTTGCTCCGAATACCACGCCCATATTTCCATATTCATTCCAAGAATTTATCTTACTGATTACTTCTTGATACAAATACTTACCGTTGGATAATTTTAGTTTTTCAAAATCAATGTTAGAACTATTGGATGTTAAGCCCAATACAAAGTGTATTTTATTTTTATAATTCATAAAAGGTTCGATGGAATCAATGCCCATATACGGGGCAAGAGTAATTGCATCAAAATTCAATTCGTCAAAAACAGCCTCGGCATATTTAAGGCAAGTATTTCCAATGTCTCCCCTTTTTGCATCGGCAATAGTCAATATGTTGGATGGAATATATTCCAATGTTTTTTTAATTAAATCAAATCCCTTAGAGCCAAGGGCTTCATAAAAAGCAAAATTTAATTTATACGCAACCGCATGTTCCTTTGTGGCTGCAATTACGTTTTTGTTGAATTCCAATATAGGTTCATCTTCGCCTAATAAGTGTTTCGGGATTTTATTCAAATCCGTGTCAAGACCAACACAGATATGTTTATTTTCGGATAATCTATTATTTAATTTTTCTATTGCATTCATTATGCTCTCATCTTTCTGTTTCTAAAAATATTAAACACAATTCCCATCATAATAAAATTTGCCAACAAAGAACTTCCGCCATAACTTACGAAAGGCAAAGGTATTCCAATCACTGGGGCGAGTCCGATGTTCATTCCAATGTTGATTGAGAAATGCACAAAAAATATAATGAGAATGCCCACCACAACAAGGCTACTGAATTTATCTTTCGACCCGGCGGAAATTTCCAAAAGTCTGAAAAATAACACCGAATAGAGTATAACTAATATGATACTTCCTATAAAACCAAACTCTTCTCCAATCACACAAAAAATAAAGTCTGTCCATTGTTCGGGAATGAATCTTAATTGAGTTTGGTTCCCATGTAAAAATCCTTTGCCTAAAAATCCTCCCGATCCAATTGCCACTTTGGCTTGCAGTGCATTGTATCCATAACCAAGAGGATCCGCAGAGGGATCAATGAAAGTTTCGATTCTTTTCTGTTGATGCGGTTTAAGTAATTTAAAACCGTAATCGAAGAAAAATCCGGAAGCCAGATTTATAACGAATACTGTTGCGCTTGTGAATAAGTTTCTTTTAAAATAGAACAAAACAGCAATTACACCAACTAGTGCAAGTATCATTGCTCCTAACCCGAAGAGCGATGCAAGCATGATAATACCTGGTGAAAGAACCACAAAGAGAGCAAAGAGATTTATACCCGCCCAAAATATCACTCCTAATGTAATAGCAGAATAAACTATTGCAGTTCCTAAATCCGGTTCCATTAAGATCAACAATATGGGGACAAAACCAATGGCAATTGCCACAGTAAGGTCTTTGATGTTATTTATATCTTTATTGCCTCTGGAAAGCCAATATGAAAGCATTAATATTACACTTATTTTGGAAAATTCAGATGGTTGAAAACCGAAAGGGCCAAAGTTCATCCAGCTTCTGGCACCGGAAACTTTATGCCCTGCAAACAGAACAAATATTAACAATAAAATAGATATGACATAAGAAGGAAGAGCAATAACTCTGAAAGTCTGGGCGGGAAGAAAATAAATAATAAAGAAAACTATAATTGAAATTAAAGACCACATTATTTGCTTTTCGAAATTACCGGCTGCAGCAGGATTATTTTGAGTTGCGCTATAGATAGCTGCAAATCCCATTATCACCAAAGCAATCACACTTCCGAAAACGGTGAAATCGAATTTATCTTTTATTTTATAATCAACTCTCATCTTACTGCTAATCCTTTTTCCCGGGGTGTATTTGTATTTAACAAATATGATTTAATAAGAGCTTGTGCAATCGGAGCTGCATATGTAGATCCGTATCCAACATTTTCGACCAATACAGCTACTGCAATTTGGGGATGCTCATAAGGAGCAAAAGCTACGAAGAGAGCATGGTCTTCACCATGCGGATTTTGGACAGTTCCGGTTTTGCCTGCTATTTCGATTTCTTTCATCTTTATATTAGTTGCCGTTCCATCTCCGTTTACAACTTTGTACATCCCTTTTCGTATTAACTCCCAATTTCTATCTTTTATTCCGGTTACACGAACCGTATCATAGCTTAACAATTCAGTAGAATTCATCTCAGAATTTTTAATGGCTTTCACTAAATGTGGCTTAATTGTCCAACCTTTATTAGCCAATAAAGATGTATACTGAACCAATTGCATTAGTGTAACACTCAATTCACCTTGACCTATTGAAAGGGAAATCAATTGTCCTTTGTTCCAATTTCTTTTTCCATAAACTCTGTCGTAATACTTTTTAGATGGCACTAAACCGTCTTCTTCGAAAGGTAAATCGATTCCGGTAGGTTTACCAAAACCAAAGAGCCTCGAATATTTTTCATAATTGTTTAAGCCTAACTTAAATATATAATTGTAAAAGAATGTATTACACGATTTCTCAATCGCTTCTTCTACACTTACCTTTCCGTGAACGTGGGTACATTTGAACAGCCTTCCGCCAATTTCCAGTCCGCCTTTACAAATAACATAATCATTTTTTCGAATTACACCCTCTTGTAGCATTGCGAGAGCAACAAGCATTTTAAATGTTGAACCGGGAGATTGCTGCGCTAAAGTTACCCGGTTAAACAGTGGTTTTCCGGGGTCTTCATTAAGTTGTTTGATATATTCCGCAGATTTAACCTTACCAAAATTATTTAAATCGTATTGAGGAGCAGAAACGAATGCAATTACCTCACCGGTTTGAGGATTCATTGCAACCACACCTCCTCTTTTATCTTTGAATAAATCCTCCGCAATCTCTTGCGTTTTTTTATCTATTGTTAATAATAGATCATTCCCTTTTTGTGGTGCTTTATCTTTCTTACCGTTCTCGTAATCTCTAACTTTTTTACCCCGGGAATCCACAACAATTAGCTTATATCCTTTTTGCCCTCTTAGATAATTTTCATAAACTTTTTCCAATCCACTAACACCCACAAAATCTCCGAGAGAATATATATCTTTGTTTTTCTTAAGCATCTCTCCCGATATTTCATTCAAATAACCAAAATAATGAGCTCCGTTCACTCCGAAATTATAATCCCTCTGCAATCCAACTTTATAACTTACTCCGGGAAGTTTAACGGAATTTTCTTCGTACCAGGAAATAACCTGGAATGGTGCGTCCCTTTTTATAAGGCGAGGTGCATATTTAGAATACATTCTGAATTTATGTAAAACTTGATCAACATAACCGGAATCTAATTCCAATGATTTCTCAATCAATGGATTCAGCTCGGTATTGTATTCATAAGGAGTGATAAGAACATCATAAGAAGGTTTATTACTTACAAGGATTTCACCATTTCTATCAAGAAAAACTCCTCGGGGTGCATCGATAATCTCTTTTTTTATCGAATTATTTTTAGATTTCTGTTCGAATCTGCTTCTTTCCAAAATTTGCAGACGAAAGAGTTTGAAGGAAATAATTCCTACAAAAGAAATTATAATAATAAATATTATCCTTCTTCTAATGATTATATCTATAGATTCAATCATTCTATTCCCCTTTCAACCGATACAAAGAGATACGGAAAACTGAGCAATGCAGTATAAACTCCGGGTAAAAATCCTTGTTCAATAAGAAGGAATAAAAATGAAGTATTTAATTCCGGACCTGAAAAAAGAGAATAGAAAAAAGATCCAAGCGATGAAGTGATTAAAACAATTCCCATAAATTGGAAAGAGTGCAGATGCTTAATATCCTCTTCTTTATAAAAGTATCCGCTAACAAACCCAACCAATGTATAAGCAAACATTGAACTGCCAATAAGTCCGCCACTGATCAAATCGAAAATCAGTCCTCCGAAAAAACCGAATAATGAACCGAAGATATGACCGTTGCGAGCACCGTAATAAGTTATTACAATTGCTATGAAATCGGGGCCGATAAAAGAAAACGACAAGGCCGGAGCAATTAAAAGCTGCAAAGTTGCAGCAACGACGAAGGATAATATTATGGTTAAATACTTATTCATTCGTGCTCTTAAATAAATTTAATTCAAGTTCTTCAACTTGTTTGCTCTTTACTAATTTCACAATAAAAAAGAAAGTCGATTTTTCGGGATTCGCAAATGGTTTGATTATGACATTACCAAGCAAACCTGAAATCTTGGTTTGTTTTTCTATTACAATTCCAACCGGAATGGACGGAGGATAAAGGACACTCAAATCGGAAGTGACTATTCTGTCTCCTACTTGAAAATCATAAGTGGTTGGAACATCTTTCAACAGCATCTTTTCTCCGTCCCAACTGGCAATACTGTTTACCCTGCTTCTTTGATTTGCAACGGTAATTTTTATATTCGAATTATGAATTGTATGAACTAAACAAAAATTCCTTGAAACATCAGTAACCAATCCAACTATTCCATCCGCGTTTATGACTGCCATCCCACTGGAAACACTATCGGCTTCACCTCTATTTAAAATTAATGCTCCTTCAGTTCTTGAAGTCAACCGTGAAACAACTTTCGCAGTTATTAAGGGATAATCTGTAAACTCTTTGTAACGGAGCATGCTTTTCAATTCAAAATTTTCAAGGCCATATTCCCGTAATAGGTTCAACTTCAAATTTAATTCCGCATTTTGCTTCTGTGCTTCTATAAGTTCGGAATCATCGGAAAAAATATCTGAGATGGAAGTGATTATGGAATTGACATAAGCAAAAGAACCGAAAGCAAATGCTCTCACTTTGCGAATATCCGGATGGTTATTTTGAGATAATAAAATTAAACTGATTACGAGAAGTATAACAAGGAGAATATATTCTTTGAATTCATTTATAATTTTTGACAAAAGTCAACTCCGTTAATAAATTCTCTTCTTGATGAAAACTTTCGAATATTTATTGATATTCTCAATTGCTTTTCCGGCTCCCCTTGCAACTGCTGTTAAAGGATCTTCGGCAACATGAACGGGTAAGTTTGTTTCCATCCTTATCCTTTCATCCAAGCCTTTAAGTAAAGCTCCGCCTCCGGTCAACATTACACCGCGGTCCAAAATATCTGCCGAAAGTTCCGGTGGAGTTCGTTCCAGTGTTTGTTTTACGGATTCAATTATTTGTATGATGTTTTCGTTCAAGGCTTCTCTTATTTCAACTGAAGAAACTTCGGAAGTTTTAGGTATACCTCCAACAAGGTCACGACCTTTAACTTGAATTGTTATTTCTTCCTTAAGCGGAACTGCAGATCCGACTTTACATTTAATGGACTCAGCGGTTCTTTCGCCAATCAACAAGTTGTAGTTTTTCTTAAAGAATTGCATTATGGAATTATTCATTTCATCACCGGCAATCCGTATCGACTCTACATTAACAACACCGGAGAGAGCTATTACGGCGATTTCCGTTGTCCCTCCACCAATATCAATAATCATATTACCGACAGGTTCTTCCACTTCAATATCAATTCCAATGGCTGCAGCCATTGGTTCGGCAATCAAATGAACTTCCTTTGCACCGGCGTGTTCTGCACTATCCCTAACGGCTCTTTTTTCCACTTCAGTAACACCCGAAGGAACGGCGACAACCACACGTCTAGCAGAAAAAACACCGCTCGAAACTCTTTTGATGAATGCTCTGATCATTCCTTCGGCAATTTCGAAATCGGCAATAACGCCGTCGCGCATAGGCCTGGAAACCCTAATTTCCCTATGCTCCCTTCCTTGCATCTCTTTTGCTTTATTCCCGAGAGCAATTATTTTCTTGGTATTTCTGTCGAAAGCAACGATTGAAGGCTCGTTTAAAACAATCCCCTTTCCTTTAATCCAAATAAGGGTGTTTGCTGTTCCAAGATCGATGGCAATGTCAGTCGATAGAAAATCTAAGATTCCCATAAATATTCCTTAATGTTTAAAATTTCTGATTCCGGTGAATGCCATTGCAACACCAAGTTTATTCGCAGCCTCAATTACTTCACTATCCCTTACACTTCCTCCCGGTTGAATGATTGCCTTTATACCGTGCGATGCAATTTCCTCAACCCCGTCGGGGAATGGGAAAAATGCATCGGAAGCAGCTACTGCGCCGTCCAAGTTGTGGCCATTCAATTTGGCTTTTTCAGCTGCAATTCTGGCAGCATCAACACGGCTCATTTGACCGGCTCCAATTCCAATTCCCATTTTATTTTTTGCAAAAACTATCGCATTCGATTTTGTATGCTTGCAAATCACCCAGGCAAATTTCAGATCTTCAAGTTCCTCTTTTGCGTATTCCCTTTCCGTAACCAATTTTAATTCAATTTCATCAACTCTGGAATTATCAACATCCTGTATCAACACACCGCCGGGAACTGATTTTATTACCACTGCAGATTCATCTTTGAATTTTTTAATAATTACAATTCTTCTGTTTTTCTTCTTCCTTAAAATCTCCAACGCCTCATCGGTGAATGACGGGGCAGCAACTATTTCCAAAAAGATTTCATTCAATTTTTCCGCTACTTGTGCATCAACTTCATTTTTGAATGCAACTATGCCACCGAATGCAGACACAGGATCGCACGAAAGCGCTTTTTCGTATGCATCCAGAACATTCTCCCCAATTGCAGAACCACACGGATTCGTATGCTTAACTATAATGCATCCATTGTCACCCAGGTCGTTCACAGCATCTACAGCAGCAACAAGATCAACGATGTTGTTGTATGATAACTCTTTCCCGTGAATAGATTCAAAATATTGATCGAACTCGCCATACAAATTTGCCGACTGATGTGGATTCTCCCCGTATCGCAGAGATTGAAGTAACGGCAGGTTAACACGGAAATGAGTTTTGGGTTGTTCAAATTCGGTTTCGAAATAATTGGCAATAAGAGTATCATAAAATGAAGTATGAGCAAAGGCTTCGTAAGCCAGTTTAGCCTTGGTTGCTTCCTTAATTTCTCCTTCGTTAAGTTCATTCAAGAAATCATCATATTGGGAAGGATCCGTCAGTACAGACACGTACTTGTAATTTTTAGCGGCTGCTCTAATTAAACTAGGACCGCCAATATCAATGTTCTCAATTTTTTCTTCAAGGGAAATATCTTTTCTTTTAACAACTTCCGGGAAAGGATACAAATTCACACAAACAACATCAATGGGAGAAATATCATTCGCTTCGGCTTGTTGTTTATCCTCCTCGTAATCCCTTCTCATTAAAATTCCGCCAAAAATTTTGGGATGAAGGGTTTTTACTCTGCCGGAAAATATTTCCGGGAAACCGGTCAAGTCAGAAATTTCCGTACATTCAATGCCGTTGCTCATCAATACTTTTGCAGTGTTTCCGGTGGCTAATATTGAATAACCTTTTTCACTTAATCCTTGTCCTAATTCAACAATTCCATCTTTATTCGAAACACTGATAATTGCAA
The DNA here is from genome assembly GCA_964621225.1 of uncultured Melioribacteraceae bacterium. Taxonomy (GTDB): domain Bacteria; phylum Bacteroidota; class Ignavibacteria; order Ignavibacteriales; family Melioribacteraceae; genus CAYNUJ01. The sequence continues at coordinate 24,317 of CAZULK010000020.1, forward strand.
ACTTTTTCAATTACTCTCCCCTACTATTACGACTCTGTTATTAACAATTTTTACTCTGTCACTTAATATCGCAGAAACTACTCTTGGTAAAAGTTTATGTTCCTGCTCCAAAACTCTCGCGGCTATCTCCTCCGGTGAACTTACATCATGAATATCGACAATTGCTTGATCGATGATTTTACCATGATCATAAACTTTATCAACAAAATGAACCGTTGCACCGCTATACTTTGCCGAAGATTCGAATACAGCTTTATGGACATTCATCCCATACATTCCTTTGCCTCCAAAAGCAGGTAATAATGCAGGATGAATGTTGATAATATTCCCATCAAAACCATCAATGAACATATCGGGTATTTTTTTCAAGAATCCCGCCAAAACAATCAATCGCACATTTAGTTCTTTGAACTCTTTTAAGAGACTTTCATAATCAATGAAATCCTCCTTTGATTTTTCCGCTACCAAGGAATAAGGAATTCCGATTTCACGTGCGTATTCCAAAGCAGGACAAACTTTATTCGATACTACTCTTACTATTTCCCCACCTGAACCGGAAGTCGATAAATAATCATGTAAAGCCTTGAAATTTGATCCTCGGCCGGAAACAAAAACTGCGATTTTGGTCATAAAAAATCTATAAAATTTAAGAAATGAATTTACCTAAGAATTGAAGAAAAATCAACGAAAGATTCTTATAAACCACTATTTTTTAAGGATTTACACAGTCGAATGTAGTTAAATCCCCATTGCGGCAAACTATTTGGAAAGTGAGTGACTTAGATAGTAGACTTGAGATTTCAAATATCCGCTTCTGTATCCCTCATAAGAATTAACTTTTTCGAAATATTTTTCCGCTTCTTCATTCGATCCGCTTAAATAAAGTAATTTCCCCAGATATAAATTTTTATATGCATCCAACCAACCGGGTAAAACCAAATTGTCAACCTTCTGCTTTAATGCGCTGGCAGAATCAAGTTGCTCTAATTCAACCAAAGCGAAAAATTTATAAATAGTCATTTCATGTGGCAATTTTAACGAATCGACAAAATCTATCAATTCAGTATATTTCCCGGATTGAAATAAATTATCGGACTTAATCAGATTCAAATAGCCCTTGACACCGGTCATTTCTTTAATCTTGATTGCCTCTTCCTTAGCAAATTCATCCTCCGGAATATTTAAATTTCCATTGCCCGCCAGGTCCAAATGAAATCTGAATTTTTCCGAATCATCCAATATTTTATATGCAAGGGCAGCTCTTAAATTAGCATAACCTATAAAATCCAACACTGATGTAGAAGCGAAATATTGTTCGTAATACTCAACCGATTTCCGGAAATTGTTTTGTTTGAAATAGATATCTCCCAAAAGGAAATATGAGAAAGCTATCGTTTGTTTAAACTCATCCTTCCCCGAATTGACAATATTTAGCAACAATGATTTAGCTGATTCCAAGTTTTTAGATTCAATCTCAATCAATGCTTTTTGATAGGAAAACAAAACATTCCCGGGATACTTTGATATCAACTCATCAATTAACTGCATCGCTAAAGTGTAATTACCGGTGTATTCAAAATTTATTTTACTTAAATGAAATGCCGCTTCGTCCCGTGTAAAGTAACCGTTTTCGTATGCCAGTTTCAGAAAGCGGAGGGCTTTTTCTTTGTCGTAATCCAATCCGGTAATGTCGAGGGCAAACTTAAATAATCCGGGTACAAAGCTGAGTGCATAATTGAAAATTCCAAGGTTCAGATATGCATCATAAAAAGTTGAATCTTTTTCCAAAATATCTTCAAGAATTCCAACCGATTCTTTAACATTCAGAAAAGCGTTCCATGAATCGCCTTCAGTTGTATTAGCTGCAGCCCGTAAAGAATAAACCGAAGCCAGAATGAAATTATAAAATGAAGAATTAGATTTTAATAAAATGTTCTTCGCTTTCATTTCCGCTAATTCATTCATTTTTTTGAAGACTATCATTTCGGCCTCATCCCTACTTCCGAGGAATTTCCAAAAATGATTCTGTGATAAATAATGAAATCCCGAGGGTGAATTTGGGAACCGGTCTATTACAGCGTTGAATAGAGAATCGGATTTGGTAAACTCTCCATTGTTGGCTAAATTGATCCCGTTTAGAAGCATTTCCGACTCATTCTGGGAAAAGGAGAAAGTCGGGAATAAAATAATGAGAAATATTAATCTCCTGAAGAGATCAATCATCTAATACATTTTTCTTGTTATTAAAATCTACCGCAGCGGCAACAAATTCCCTGAAGAGAGGATGAGCCTTTGCTGCACGGGACTTTAATTCGGGATGAAACTGACAGCCCACAAACCAAGGGTGATCTTTCAATTCAATCATTTCAACAAGGTGTTCATCGGGAGATGTTCCACTGAATATAAGTCCGTGCTCTTCCATCACTTTTCTGAATTCGTTGTTTACTTCGTAACGGTGACGGTGTCTCTCGGAAATCTTATTCTTTTTATATGCCCTTTTCGCTTTGGTACCATTTTTAATAATGCAAGGATAAGCGCCCAAACGCATTGTTCCGCCCTTTTCTTTTATTTTCTTCTGTTCGGGCATTATATGAACAACACTATATTTATTTTTTACAAACTCAGCAGAATTCGCTTTTTTAATTCCGCATACATTCCGGGCAAATTCAATTACAGCGCATTGAAGTCCCAAACAAATACCAAAAAACGGCACATTGTTTTCCCTTGCGAACTTAATAGCGTTTATTTTCCCTTCAATTCCTCTTTCGCCAAAGCCGCCGGGCACAAGAATACCGTCATACTTTCTCAATTTATCGAGATTAGTTTCATCATCGAAAAGTTCCGAAGATATATAATCAACATTCACTTTTGCGTCATTTTCTGCACCGGCATGTATAAATGCTTCCGAAATCGATTTATATGCATCTACATAATCAGTATACTTACCGCAGACAGCAATGTTAACCGAATGTTGAGGATGCTTAACTTTGTCAACGAAATGCTCCCAATTGTCTAAATTTATATCAAGATTAGGGAGTTTCAATTTTTTTAGAACTATTGTATCCAAATTTTGTTCATGCAAGGTTAAGGGAACTTCATAGATGGTTGAGCAATCCGGTGCCGAAATTACTGATTTTTCAGACACATTACAAAATAGAGCAATTTTATTTCTTAATCCTTCCATTAAAGGCATTTCCGAACGGCAAACTAAAATATTGGGCTGTATCCCCAACTCTAATAAATTTTTAACGGAATGCTGTGTGGGTTTGGTTTTATATTCCTTTGCCGAACTGATATACGGAACCAATGTTACATGTATACTTAATGCATTTTTTCTTCCAAGTTCAATCATCAACTGACGCATTGCTTCGATGAAAGGCAAACTTTCGATATCACCTATTGTACCACCAATTTCTGTAATTACAACATCATATTTGTTTGTTTCACCAAGGGCTTTCATTCTATTTTTTATTTCATCTGTAATATGAGGGATAACCTGCACGGTTGCGCCCAAATAATCTCCTCTTCTTTCCCTTGTAATTACATCGTAATAAACTTGACCGGTAGTGGTATTGTTTGCTTTGGTCATGTTAACATCAAGAAATCTTTCATAATGACCAAGATCCAAATCCGTTTCGGCACCATCGTCGGTTACATAAACCTCACCATGTTGAAACGGGCTCATTGTACCGGGATCAACATTTATATAAGGATCAAATTTTTGGATTGTAACTTTGTATCCCCGAGCTTTTAACAAAAGACCTAACGAAGCAGCTGTTATACCTTTTCCCAAAGAGGATACAACACCGCCTGTGATGAAAATGTACTTTACCTTTTTCTTTGTGTTCATAATGCGTCTAAGTTGGTTAAAAATTCGGAATCAAAGATAATAAAAATATATTCGAATAACGATTCAAAAGAGAAATTATAGGAAAATAAATTAAAATTTATTCTATCATTTCCAATTTAACGGTGCCAGAATTACGACAAATTCACCTTTTGTATTCTCTTCGTTCAGTTTTTCCAGAATTTCTTTCGGCTTTCCCCGGAATACTTGTTCGTGCACTTTTGTTAATTCTTTACAAACTGCTAAAAATCTCTCCGGGGCATATTCGTCAATTTCAGTTATCAATTTTCTGATTCGATATACCGATTCATAAACAACGACAGTTCTTTCTTCGGCAGTCAATTCTTTTAACTTTTTTTGACGGCCTTTTTTCTGTGGGATAAATCCCTCGAAAACAAAAGAGTTAGTCGGAAGTCCCGAAATACTAAGTGCATATATGATTGCGCTAGGCCCTGGGACTCCGGTTACTTCTATCCCGTTTGCCCAACAAGCATTAACCAACCTGACTCCCGGATCGGAGATAGTCGGGGTACCTGCATCACTAACCAGAGCAGCAGTTTCTCCGTTTTTCAATTTTTCCAATATACGATCTATCTTCTTCTCTTCGTCCCTTGCCGAAAACACAACAAGTTTATTATTAATGTCGTAAGAATCCAATAATCTCTTTGTAATCCGGGTATCTTCACAAAGAATGAAATCGGCTTCTCTCAATTCCGATAACGCTCTGTGTGAAATATCATCCAAATTTCCTATTGGTGTAGCTATAATTTTTAATCTTCCGTATTCCTTCATATCAACCTATTTTTGATTTTAAAAAATAGGACTAATTTTACTAATAATTAAATAAATCATAATGATTGTTATTCTTCTTTTTTCTTATTTTTTTTTGAAACAATTACTTATTAAGCCGGTTTTCTTCCATAAATTTTTAATGATTTTAATATATATATAAAATGATATTCGCAAAATTAGAGTACAATAACCTTACTTCTTCTGTTAAAGATAGAGCAGCACTTAACATGATAATAAAAGGAGAAGAAACAGGAGAGCTGACAAAGGATAAGATCATATTAGAGTCAACATCTGGAAATACAGGTATATCCTTAGCAGCTATAGGGATGTTAAAGGGATATAAGGTGAAACTCGTACTTCCAGAAACAATAAGCTTAGAGAGGAGAAATATATTAAAAGAGTTTGGTGCAGAGCTTATGTTTACAAGCGCCTCTGAAGGGAGTGATGGGGCTTATAAATACGCAAAGAGACTCTATAAAAAACACCAAGATATCTATTTTACCCCTAATCAGTACTCAAATCCTGCAAATCCAGAGGCTCATTACAAGGGAACAGCTGATGAGATCTGGAAGCAGACAGGGGGTAAAGTCACACATTTTGTAGCTGCAACAGGAACGAGTGGTACATTGATGGGCTGTAGTAGGAGGCTAAAAGAGCTAAATCATAATATACAATCCTATGCTGCTGAGCCTAAAGAGGAGATACATGGTGTGGAGGGTCTTAAGAATATGAGGGTAGAGATGGTTCCAGATATTTATGATGAGACACTCGTTGATCATAAGCTCTATATAACTACAGAGGATGCGTATAATATGGCTTTAAGGCTCGCAAAAGAGGAGAGACTCTTTGTTGGACCAAGCTCTGGCTTAAATATATGTGCAGCTTTAAAAGTAGCAGAGAGTATAGAAAAAGGAGTTGTCCTTACGGTCTTACCTGATACAGGTTATAGGTATATAAGTACTGGTATTTTTAATAGAGAACTTTTTGATATCTTCATAGCTCATAAAGAGATGGATAAAATAAAGGAGCACGCAAGAGATGGCTATCCCTTTGAGGTTTGTGGTTTAATGGCAGGAAGTATAAGGGATAGTAAAAAAATAGTTACAAAGGTCTTCCCCTGTGAGAATATTAATAAAGATAGAGCTATTGATAGGTTCGAGATCCATCCAAGAGAGTACCTAAAGATTACAAAGCAACTTAGTAGAGGTGAGTCAATAATAGGTATCTACCACAGCCACCCTAATCATCCATCAAGACCTTCGATTACTGACCTATCTTTCGCTTCTCCTGTGTATTCTTATCTTATTGTAGCTACAATTAAGGATCGTATAAGCTCAATAAGGTGCTGGACACTAAATGAGGAAGAAGATGGATTCAAAGAGGAATTTATAATGCCCTATTAATCACTTCTCTTCTCTAAATCCTCTCTTTCACTCTTATTTATCCTTTCAGCATATCTATAAGCATCAACTGCTGCCCAGAGCCATATAGCACAGCCTGTTATGAAACCTGTAAATAAGAAGAGCACCATAACAATACAGATACACTCAACTATTATAA
>CAZULK010000021.1:0-29563 GCA_964621225.1 uncultured Melioribacteraceae bacterium
TATATACGGACAATTCTATTTTGGATGCTACCGGGATTGCCACTTTGATTATCGTCTCGGGATTGAACGGATTGGGATAATTTTGCGATAATTCAAAATTTGTAGGAATTTGCTTTTTATCTTCTTTTATTCCCGTTACCAGAATTGCGGGACCGTTTTGCACCGGACCACCATTAATAGAGTAACTTGTGGTTACCACTGCACTTCCCAATGCATTATTCCCCAAATTGAAGACTAAATTGCTTAGATTGAATGATCCATTCCCATTTGCCGGAGCGATATAGTTTAATACCGTTCTACCCGGCTGGGTTTCGCTTGCTGTTACGAAATTACCCATCTTAAGCAGAGTTGTTGAATATGATGCAAAACTGAGTTGATCCGGGTCATACTCAACAGTTACTTGAACAGAACTGACATTCTCTCCACCACTTAATCCGATTGGAATAATGACCGAACCGTCATCTTCCTCATCGTCATCACCGTCTTCATCATCAAAATCAAGATCATCATTATCTACATCACCGTGGTGTTCATCATCGTCATCATCGGATCTGAACACACCTGTTTGAATGTATGACAATAAATCGGAACAATCTTCTGTATCTATATCATCATCGTCATCCACATCGGAATTGTCGAATTCTTCTTCTGAAAGTTCGCTGTGATCATCATCTTCCGATTCATTCGAAACAATAATTAAATCGGAGATGTCAACTTCTCCGTCCAAATTAGCATCGCCTTCTCCTGCGTTTGCAGAACCTTCGGAAGTGAAAGTAATTATTCCAATGTCGGAGTGTTCAAGTTCGTTGTTCAAACCGGATTTGAATGACGTTGCATATACGGCACTCAAGCCACCGCCTGATAATTCTTCCTTAACTTTGAAAGTCAAATAAAATAAATTGCCTTCGGTCGTAATAGGCTCACCTGCAATGGCTCTGAAGCTCAATCTACCCGGGGTAGAAGTATTGGAATAAATTGTCCATCCGGAAAGGAGTTCGCCGTAATTGCCTGCCTGATATTCCAGTTCATTCTGATTGTACACCAAAGTTCCTTCTAGTCTGTTTATTTCTACATCTCCGTCCGGAACAAGTTTTACAGCCAGAGTTGTGGAACCTCCTATATGAATGGTTTTATCTTCTATTACAATTGATGCATTGCCGGAAGATGCATTAATTCCGTTAGTTGTCCTACTCAATCCGCTTTGAGTTGCGAACCATAGATCGACACCGTCGAATGATACAGAGTTAATAATATTTGGTGATCCCATATGGTTTACTGAAAGGTATTGTGAGAAATTCTCTCCGTCATAAACATATAAACCGTGATCATAGTTGCCGATGAATAATTTGTCGTTTTTATATAATAAAGATGTTATAGGTTGAGCCGATACATGAGCCGAAAGATTTTCCCATGTTTCGTTTTCCAAATCATATTCATAAAGTCCGCTGTTCCAGGTTCCAACAAATATTTTTGAAGAACCGGAAGCCAAAGCAGTAATTATATCTCCTGTTAAACCGGAATTATCTTTGGTGAATACGTTCCACGTTGTTCCGCCGTCTGTTGTGTAAGCTAAACCATAATCCGATCCCGCCCAAACGTTTCCGTCTTCGTCAACGTGAACACACCGGCTGTTTCCGCCGGGGAAATCGGAATTGGATGTATTGTAATTTGTGAACTCTTTTGAATCGAGATCAAATTTAGATACTCCCGAATTATGTGCGATCCATAAAAATTCTTTGTTTCCGGATGACTGGTAAGAAAATCCGTGTATCTTTGATCCGGTGAATGATCCAAAAGTTGTTGAGGGATCGTATTTTGTATATGTATCTTCGGTTGAATCATAGTAGAAGAATCCATGTCCGTTCGAACCTGCAACCCAATCTCCCGAATAATCACCTGATTCGAGCTTGAATATTTTTGTAAATGCATTTGTTGTGAATTCATCTACATTGTCAGAATTCAATTCAGTCCAACTTTCATCACTTCTCTTAAATATTCCTATGCCTTTTGAATTGAATGCCGCATAAATTTTATCTTTCTCCGCCCAAACGTCGGTAATAAAGTTTTCGGGAATCGAGGAATTTTGACCGTTGTATTGGTAAAAGCTGTAAGCACTGCCGGGTAATGGTTCTTCGGAAAAATATACTTTTGCTTTTGTCGAGAGACATGAAACTACGGGATAGTTTGTTACCAATGTTTGAGCATTGGGATATTTGAATCTTGATGCCGGGGGAAGAATTGCTTGGAAAGATTCGGCGGTAATCTCAATCGAAGATTCGTTTGCACTTTGTTCAACTGTAAACACTAATGCTCCCGAAGCATCTGTCTTTCCGCTTTCGGGGGAGATATTTCCACCATCCGATTCCAAGAATACCTCCGCATCTTCAAGCGGATTCCCTTCCGCATCCCGCATAAATACAGTGAATGTGCCGGTTGCACCATTCATCAATAGAAGATTGGAAGGGCGAATTTCGAAAGTAATTTCCGAAGATGTGTTTTTATCCTCGGCATCAGCAATTATTTCCAAAGCTCTATCTTTTATTCTATCATTGTTTGAAATATCCGAAGGATCAAATCCATCGGAGAAATGCCATATAGCGGCTTGCACTGCAGCAGCCTCCTCACGTTCTCTATCAAGTTGCCCGTTCTCACCGGTAAATTCCAAATTGGGATAATAGTTATTAACTATATAATTTATTTTTCCGGAAATTACTTTATCGAACTCATATTCTTTGTTGAATCTAAGCCAATGACTAATATCCACGCAGTAGAACGTAGTGGAGTGATCGTTGACATAACCTAAAAATGTTCCCGCCCAAAGAGAAGAGTGACCTGCAAAAGGTGGTGAAACTCTGAATGATTTGCCCACTAAGATTTTTTTAATCGTTACATTGCAATTGCTGGAAACTTCTTGTGGAGTATATTGAACATTACCGGTAAAGAGTGAATTGTTATACTGTCCCTCACCGCTTAAACTATAGACTATTGTATTTCCGTAAATTACTCCCGAATTAAATTTTGTGTCTGCAAATGGAGCTAAAATACTTCCTTTAACCTCTATTCCCGAAATAGAAATTTTAGATGCTTCGAAAAAGTTATAAACAACTTTGGTTTGGTCTCCACCGTTTAAGGTTAATCCACCGCTCCAATTAACCGAGTCACCGGATATGTTCACCAAAACGGTTGCTCCCACTGGAGAGATGATTTCTATATTATTCGCTGAGTTCAATTCATCTTCAGTTACATCGAATACGTTGAGAGCGGGATCACTTCCTGAAAGAGTAATTTTATTATTAACGATACTTTTCGAACCATTAGCTGCGATCGTTTGCCATTGTCTGGAGATATCTCCCGCCAATAAAGAGAGCGCCGGAAAATCTAATGGATTGCCCTTAACAAGTTCGCCTTGAGGTATATCGAGGGATGTTGTACTGGCAAATTCGCCGTACACTACGTTTCCGTTATAGACCACGCCCGAATTATAAAATAATGAATCTCCTACAACGAGAATATTTTCCGGTGGGCTGGCTAAATTAAGTTGGTCACCTATGCTGAAGCCATTGGAAAATCTTCCCGTGCCTCCAACGGCTATTTTACCTTGTGCATCGGCAGACTTAAGATTTGCATTCTGCAACACAAATACATTGTAATCTCCAATTGTGCCGAAATTTGTATAAGTCCCGTTTTGGGCAACTATCATGTTCAAAAACAAAAACGATAGAAGTAAAGCTTTTTTCATTTTATTCCCTTCTTTTTATTAACAAAATTGCAAATTTTTATTTTCGAATACAAGAATTTCTAGATTTGATGAAAACCAAATTATTTCTAATTCTTTTTCTTGTCCATTCCGGTAATCGTGAAATCATTACTACAGCCAGAACCAGAATTGCGGCTTGAACATACTCCATCCCTGGAAACATGTAAATCTCCTTTGTTTTCATTAATTATCGATAAAAACGAAAATATTTAAAGGGATGACTAATCTTTTTTATTTTGTAAAAATAAATCAATTTGTTAGATTTTTATTATCATTATGAAAGATTAAATAGAAAGGTGTTATGAGAGTTGTAGTTTTTGCTGCTCATCCCGACGATGCAGAAATTGGAATGGCCGGAACAATTGCCAAGTTTTCCTCACAAGGACACGAAGTAATTTTGTGTGATTTTACAAAAGGGGAAATGGGAACCCGTGGAGATGAGTTTACCAGGAAAGAAGAAGCGGAACGTTCTGCAGAAATTCTTGGCGTTAAAGAAAGGATAAATCTTGGTTTGCCCGACTGTGGATTGCAGAACAACGAAGATTATGTTAAAAAGGCTGTGGATGTTATAAGGAAATACAGACCCAAAATTATCTTCACTGTTTATTTTAAGGATAGACATCCCGATCATGTTGCAGCCGGAGAAATTGTTAAACGTGCTTATTTTTTAAGTGGAGTTGCAAAATATAAAACCAATTCAGAATATGAAGCATATAGGCCGACAAAATTATTCTACTATCCTTTGTCTTATGAATTCGAACCCAGTTTTGTTGTGGATATTAGTGAATTCATCGATACAAAGATGAAGGCTATTCAAGCTTTTTCTTCTCAATTTTATAATCCTGAAAGTAATGAACCTGAAACGCTCATTAGCTCTAAAATGTTTTGGGAATATCTTAGAGCAAGAGCAAGAGTTGCGGGTTTTAAAATAAGAAAAGAGTATGGCGAAAGCTTTATAACGGAAGAGAATATTGAACTGGATATAGAAAGTCTTTTTATTCAGGGAGGAAATTAGATGAAGATAGGATTTTTTGGAACCGGTTTGATGGGCGAACCGATGGCTAAAAGATTATTGGATGCTTATGGCAGCTTAGGTGTTTTCAACAGAACAAAAGAGAAAACTAAAAAATTATCAGAAGCCGGAGCAATTGTTTTCGATAATGCTGAATCACTAGTCGATTATTCCGATGTGATAATATGTATGCTCTCGGAAATTGATGCTATTGTCAATGTCTTTCTCGGAATACCGAAAGATTCGTACAAAGGAAAAACATTCATAAATATGAGCACTATCGCTCCGGCAGAAAGCTTGAATCTTGCGGAATTTTTTACAGATGCAGGCTGTGAGTTTATCGAAGCACCGGTATTGGGTAGCATTCCACAGGTTGTTGCCGGAGAATTAATTATTATGGTAAGCTCTCCGGAAAAATCATTCGAGCAGTACTCTGAAATTTTCAATCACCTCGGAAAAAAGGTGGTTTTTATGGGTGATTATTCAAAGGCATCTGCAATTAAGCTTGCCCTCAACCAGCTGATTGCAACCCTAACGACAGCATTCTCGATGAGTTTGGGATTCGTAAGAGAAAGTAACGTTGACGTTGATATATTCATGGATATTCTCCGGAACAGTGCCTTATACGCCCCAACATTCGATAAGAAACTGGATAGGATGTTAAATTGGGATTTTAGCAATCCTAATTTTCCTCTCAAGCATCTACTGAAAGATGTCCACTTGATGATTGATTCTTTTATGAAAAAAGACATTAACGTAGATACGCTGTTTGGTGTTGAAAGCGTTATTAGAGCGGGCTTGGAGGAAGGGCATTCCGATGAGGATTATTCTTCGCTTTATGCAGCCGTTCACAAAAAGAAAGAGAATTGAATAAGCGAAAACAGATAAAATACCATCCGGAAAAGAATCGGAAAACTTCGTGGAGCTATTTTCCCGAATCCAGACTAGGTATATTCCGTAAATTTTTAATCTCATTTCTTCTCATTGCAATATTACCCCTGTTTATTTTCGGAGTCTATTCTTATTGGTCAATAAGTTCGGTGGGTAAAAGTGCGGTAGAAAATATAAGAATTTCGATTGATAATAAAACCCGCGAGGCAATAGAACTCCAGGCTGCAATAGTTGCGGAAAGAGTAAAAGAATTTATGAACGCCAGAGTGGAGGATGCCCTTTATTTATCGGGTCTGAAAATAGATGCCAAAAATTATTCAATGTTTTATTCCGGGAAAAAGTCACTTGTATGGCTTCCGGATGGAACGGGCAACAGGCAATCGGGGATAAAGAAAAGTGTTTTTCTTTATAAGGAGATCAGTTTCTTCGATAAAACCGGACAAGAAAAATTAAAGATTAAAAATGGGAAGATTGTCTCCGGTAGTAAATTGAAAAATATTTCCATTCCACAAAACACAACTTATAAAGGGGAAACTTATTTTGATGGATTAAAAAATTTGCAACCTGGGCAAGTATACATTTCCCACCTGAATGGATTTTTCGTAACTCCAAAAGAACAGTTCCCTGAAGAAGAGGACGCAAAAAATTTCGATGTAAAAAAATATTACGACGGTGTTATTAGAATAATTACTCCTAAAGTGGTTAACGGAAGTGTTATTGGTTATGTCCAACTGGCGCTGGATCATATTCATTTGATGGAATTTACACAACATACTTTGCCGAACAGCAAAGATAAAATAGTATTCCCCGATTACAATTCTGGGGATTATGCTTTCATGTTCGACGATGAGGGTTGGATTATTACTCATCCAAAATTTTGGGATATTCGCGGATTTGATAACAATGGAAATCCGGTACCTGCATACACAAAAAATACTCCGAAAGAAATTATTGAGAAAGGATTTATTCCATTTAATTTGGATAGTGCGGGGTTTATTCATCCTAATTATCCGCTTGTAGCTTCCGAAATAAGGAAACATAATACCGGTTCTGTAATAACCAAAAACGTTGGTGGAATATTGAAAGTGATGGCTTATGCCCCGATTGAATTAAACAATCCGCCATACGATAAATTCGGTATTTTCGGAGGGATAACGATAGGATCAGAAATTCACAGATTCAGAGGTTCTGCCGAAATAGTTGCCAATGAATTAAAAAACAAATTGACTCTCTTTATTGATGATTTAACATTATTCGTAATTTTAACTTCTTCAATCATTATAATCATTGCATGGTTTTTCTCAAAGAGTTTTAGCGAACCGATTAGGAAATTAACCGGTGTTGTTAAAAAATACGCCGACGGAGACTGGGATACCAAGGCTGAAATTAAGAGGAACGATGAAATTGGCACCCTGTCCGATTCATTCAATGTAATGGCTTACGAATTGAAGAAAAACAGGGAGGAGTTACTTAATTCATTTTATGAACTGAGTGAATCGAAAGAGCAAATAGAACAATATGCAGGTAAGCTCGAATACCAATTGAAAATATTTTCTGCCATCCAAAAAATTAGTAATCTGCTTGGTACAACATTCGACTTCGAAGCAATAATAAAAGAGATATTACGGAATTGTGTGGAAGCAATAGGTTACGACCGTGCAATTTTATATCTGATTGACGATGAAGGGAAATATTTGGAATACAAAGATTCATTCGGATTCTCTCCACAAAAAAGGAAGTTGGCATCCCGTTCAAAATATAATTTGAAACGGGCAGATTGCATCGAAACAAGAGTGGTTCGATTCGGTAGAATAATTTTTGTTGAAGATTTTGATAAATATCCATTTGCCACTGAGTTGGATAGGAAAATTCATGAAATAGCGGAAAGTAATTCATTCGTATATGTACCCCTTAGAGCAAAGGAAAAAATTATAGGTGCTCTGGGTGCGGATAAAAGAATGTCCGGTGAAAAAATAAGCGAAGAAGATATCAATTCTCTTCAGGTTCTGGCTAATCAGGCAAGCAGGGTAATAGAAACCACTATCCTTTACAGGGAGATAATAAAGCAAAGAAATTTCGTGAAAGATATATTCGATAATATGTTAAACGGAATTATTACTACTGATGGTAAAGGAATTATAACCAGTTTTAACAATGCCGCTGCCAGAATTTTAGAGACGAATGATAATTTGGTTGGGAAAGATGTTGCTTATATTTTTGGAACGAACTCAACTCTATTGGAACAGATAACGGAAAAGTTGGATGAACAAGGTAGTTACAACGGGTATTCCCTTCCGCTCGAAATAAACGGTAAAACAAAATATTTGAATTTGAATATTACCAGAACTAACTCTCCTACTGGCGAAGTTGAGTCTACCATCGCCGTTATACAAGACCAGACCGAAAGATATTATCTTGAAGAGCATGTGCGAAAGGTGGACAGGTTGGTTTCCCTCGGAAAATTTGCTGCTGCTATAGCTCACGAGATAAGAAATCCCCTTACGGGTATAAGTTTGTTTTTGGATGACCTGCACGATAAGATAGCCTCGGATAAAAATCTTTCCGGATTGATTCAAAATTCATTAGAAGAGATAAACCGGCTGGAAAATTTGATTGAGGAGATACTCCAATTTGCTTCTCCGGGTAAAGGTATAAGGAAAACCGCCAATATCAACGAGCTGCTAGAAAGAACAATAGAATTTGTTCGTAAAGAATTTGAAACTAAAAAAATAAAGTTGATTGAAGAATACAAAAAGGACCTGCCGACTCTTGAATGCGAACCGGATAAATTGAGACAAGCTTTTTTAAATATATTGTTGAATGCGGAGAATGCTGTAGATGAAAGTGGAACGGTGCTGATAAGAACTTCGGTCAGAAAATTACGTTTCTATGATAGCACGGAAACTAAAAATTACTTGACCGTGGAATTCGAAGACGACGGTCCCGGAATTGCCCCGGAAGAAAAGCAGCAGATATTTGAACCGTTCTTTTCCAAATCCCCACATGGTACGGGCTTGGGATTGTCAATAGTTCAAACTATTATTTCCGAGCATGGAGGAAGGATTATAGCCGGAGAATCCTCTTTTGGCGGTGCAAGATTTTCTATTTATTTTCCAATCTAAATTATGAATCTATATGAATAATAGTGGTAACATACTGATAGTAGACGACGAAGAATTCATTCAACTGAATTTGAAAAACATTCTTTCCGAAGAGAACTTTAATATTTTTGTCGAAAATAACGGAAAGAGCGCTTTGTCAATAATCGAACAAGAGCAGATCGATTTGGCTTTCCTAGATCTTAATCTTCCCGATATGCATGGTTTGGAAGTGCTTAAGCGGATAAAACAAGTTCAACCTGAGATGCTCGTAATTATAATGACCGGTTATGCTTCGGTAGAGTCGGCTGTTGATGCAATAAAATTGGGCGCATATGATTACATAAAGAAACCATTTAAAGCAGATGCAATTAAACTTATAACCAAGCTGGGGTTCGATGCGCTAAATCTCAAAAGAAAAGTAAAACAACTTGAAGATGAAAGGCATAAAGGGAAAACCCTGGACTCTATCCTCGGCAATTCAGAAGCCATTAACGAAGTGAAAGAACAAATTAAAGAGTATGCAAAGTATGAAACAGAAACAGTATTGATAACGGGCGAATCCGGTTCCGGAAAGGAATTGGCCGGAATGGCAATACATTATCTTTCTCCCAGGGCAGATAAGGAATTCGTAGAAATTAATTGTGCTTCAATACCGGATAATCTCTTGGAAAGTGAACTCTTTGGATACGAAAAAGGTGCTTTTACGGATGCTTCCAAAGCAAAGGAAGGTCTGTTCGAAAAGGCTAACGGAGGAACTCTCTTCCTGGACGAAATTGGAGAAATGAGCTTACCACTTCAAGCTAAATTATTGAGAGTTTTGGAAAACAAGAGATTCAGGCGTTTGGGTTCTACAAAAGATAAAGAGGTTAATGTTCGTGTTATTGCAGCTACAAATAAAGATTTAATCAAAGCAATTGAAGCCGGTGAGTTTAGGCAAGATCTCTATTTTAGGCTGGATGTATTAAGAATTTCCATGCCCCCGTTGAGGAAAAGGGGAAATGATGTTGAGCTTCTAGCAAATTATTTTCTGCACTACTTTGCCACCAAATTCGGAAAGAATATTCAAGGCTTCCACCAATCGGCTTTGGATACTATGAAAAGATACGATTGGCCGGGTAATGTTCGGGAGTTGAGAAATATCGTAGAACGGGCATGTATCCTGGCAAAATCGGAGAGCATTCATTCGCATGATCTTTCAATCGGTAATTCTACCAATAAATCATCCGGAGAAGAAAGACTTGAAGAAGAATTACACCGGAAATCGTTTGAAGAAATTATTGAAACTGTGGAAATAAAATTGTTGGGCAAAGCATTTGATCTTGCGCAGGGTAATATATCCGAAGCAGCCAGGATATTAAAAATACCCAGGGAGACATTACGTTATAAGATTAAAAAATATAATCTTCAAATCGGCGAAAATTGACCACCTCCGGTGAATTTTCACCGCATACCAATATAAATACTCCTTATTTTTAACTAAAAATGAGCATTTTAATCTTAAAATGTTGGCATTTTTATTGCTTGTTAGTGAAACATGCTATTTAACCACTTACTAACATTTAGGAGGTATACATGAAATCTGTTTCCAAATTTTTGCTGTCTACAGTAATTATTGTGCTGACTGCTTCACTGATTTATGCTCAAGACGCACCGAAACCGAGCGTAAGGCTTGGAGGTACTGTTCAGGCAATGGTAAGTACGGCTCAAACCAATGGTGATACAAGCCAATTGGGTGTGGGTTTGCGTCGTGTTCGTCTTCGTGCTTATGCTAATTTAGGGAAAAAAGTTTCCGCATTCATTCAATATTCTGCAAAAAGCAGTAAAGTGCTGGATGCAAGAATCACTTACAAATTTTCAAAAGAATTCCAACTCAGAGTAGGTAGATTTATCGGTGCCGGTGTTAAAGGTGGCGGTTTAACTTCTCACACCAAAATTGACATAGTTGAACGCCCGGTAACTGCACAAAAATGGGGAGCTGCTACAATTGGCGCAGATTACAGAGACTATGGTTTGGCCGTAATGGGCTCTATGTCCGGATTCAGTTATAATTTAACCTTGCATAATGGTTCAGGTGCAATGAACGTATTGGCATCTCATAAATCCATTGGTAGCAAATTTAAAAGCGGAATGGCCGTTAGTGCTATGGTTGGATTCAAACCTTCCGGAGTTAAAGGATTGGATATAGGTGGATATTTCGGACAAGGGAACAAATACTATAACGACTATTCATCATTTTCCGGTTATGTATATTATCAACCCGGTCCCTTCAGATTTAAAGGTGAATATATTTCGTGGACAAATAAAAATAATCCTACCGAAGTTACATCAAACGGATTTTATGTATTCGGTGCATACAAGATTATGCCGAAAATCGAATTGCTAGCCCGTTTCGAACAATTTGATCCCAATGCTGATGTAACAGACGACGAAGAAACCGATATTACAATCGGTGCAGGTTATTCAATTTGGCCCAGCAAGTGGACTCAGGGTAAAGTTACTTTGGCTTATGTAATTCAAGGCGAAAAAGGTACAACGGTTGACAACAACGTATTGTACGCTTTCTTCCAATTAGTATTCTAATTTAGATAATAATTTTTATCGAGGGGAATTTTATTTCCCCTCGTATCACTTCATAATTTGGGAGGTAAATTTATGAAGCTTAAAGGTTTATTTTCGATACTCATAATTGCCGGTCTGATATTCGGACTTAATAATTGCGGCAAGAAAGAATCAGGCCCGATTAAAATCGGTGTACTTCTCCCTCTGACCGGTTCGAAGGCAAACTTCGGTGAAATGGAAAAAAATTCCTTTGAACTTGCCAAAGAAGAAATCAATACTAATGGCGGTGTGGATGGAAGACCGATTGAATTCGTTTATGAAGACGATACCGGGAAGCCGGACGTTGGTCGTGCTGCCGCAGAAAAACTTATAACTGTTGAGAATGTTCCACTCATTACTGGAGGATATTCATCTTCGGTAACATTTGCAGCCGCGGCAGTTGCTCAACAAAACAGAACACCTTTCTTGGTGAATACCGGTTCGGTTGATAAAATTACTGAACCTGAAGCATTCAACCTTACAACAGATGACGGGGATAAATTCTATATCTATAGACTTAATCCTCCGGTATCCGAATATGCTTCCGGTTTGGAAGGATTGTTCCAAGAAGTTGTTAAACCTTCCTCTGTTTTCATTATTCACGAAAACACAACTTTCGGTACCAAAGGTGCAACTTCGTTCAAAAAAACATGTGACAGAATGGGGATTGAAGTAAAGGGAATCGAATCCTATACCGAAGGTACGGTTGATTTCAAACCTTTGCTGTTAAATGCTAAAAAAACAAATCCTGAAGTCATGTATATGATTTCGTACGTGATGGATGCTGCTTTATTGATGAAACAGGCAAGGGAATTGAACTTCCATCCTAAATTATTTGTTGGTGCCGGTGCCGGATATACTATGCCTGCCTTCAAAGAAAACGCAGGTAAAGCAAGCGAAAGAGTCGTTTCCGCAACTCTGTGGCATCAAACACTACCTATTCCTGGTGCAACGGATTACTTTAACAAATACGTTAAAAAATATGGTGGCGACGGACCCGATTATCATGGAGCCGAGGCTTACGCTTCCGCTTACGTAGTTGCAGATGTTCTTACAAGATGCAACGGAGATTTTTCGAAAGAAAATATCAAAAAAGCTTTGGACGAAACCGATATGATGACAGCTTTCGGTCCGGTTAAATTCCAAGCTTACGGTAAAAAAATTCACCAAAATAAGATGGAGACTTATGTAGTACAATGGATTAATGGTGAGTTGAAACTCATCTGGCCGAAAAACTTGGCCAATGCAGAATTTGAATATCCAATCAATTGGGATGTTGTTTGGAAATAAAGCTCTAGCTCTTTAAGTAATTTGCCGCTCCCAATAGGGGGGCGGCACCTCATTAAAAATTTTAGGAGATTTAAATGGATGTTTTCTTGCAATCTCTCGTATCAGGATTGCTAATAGGCGGACTATATGCCATCATAGGAATTGGGATGACTTTGATTATGGGTGTGCTTAAAATAATCAACCTTGCACACGGACAAATACTAATGGTGGCAATGTACATCACATGGTCGCTTTGGCATTATGCCGGCATTGATCCTTATATTTCAATATTTATTACTATCCCGTTGGTCTTTGTTTTTGCGGAAGGATTAAGTAAATACCTGCTTCACCCTTTAATTGAAAAGGACTCCATACTCCCGGAAAATCAAGTACTTATGACTGTAGGTATTGGAATGGTGTTGGTTGAACTCGCCCGTTCTATTTTTAGTAGCGATTACAGGTCGGTAAAAACATCATATACAGATTCCGCAATTCATTGGGGTGGCATTTCATTTCATGTCCCATTGGTAATTGCATTTGTTATAGCTTTGATATTAACGGTTGGATTATTTTTTCTTCTGAGCAAAACGGATTTAGGCAGATCCATTAGAGCTACTGCTCAAGACAAAGTGGCGGCAACGTTAATGGGGATAAGCGCCAGCAAAATTACAATTCTAACTTATGGAATTGGTTCCGGATTGGATGCGGCGGCCGGTTCGCTTTTACTTCCGGTATATTACCTCTATCCCGATGTTGGGCCTATATTTACCGTTAAGGCATTTGTTATTACCATTCTCGGTGGCTTGGGTTCAACTGTTGGAGCAATCGCCGGCGGATTGGTACTTGGAATAGCCGAGACTTTCGGAGCAACTTATATTTCTCAAGGATACAGAGATGCTGTTGGACTGGTAATATTTCTGTTGGTATTGGTTTTCTTACCCGGAGGATTGAAAAGATTCACTAAAGTTTAGGAAGAATTATGAAAGAAATTAACTTAAAATATTTTACACTAAGCAGGTTTGAACTTGTTGCATTCGGGGTTGCTCTTATTTTGCCTTTCCTTTTTTCATTTTCACCCTACATTCAAGGGTTATTAATTTTTGTATTGATCTGGGTAATTTTGGGTAGTTCATGGAATCTATTGGCCGGATTTACAGGGCAGGTTTCCTTTGGTCACGCTGCTTATTTCGGAATAGGAGCTTATGCTGCGGGTTTACCATTTTTGCATTGGAAAATTTCACCATGGTGGGGATTATTAACCGGTGGCATTGCCGCAGTTTTGTTAGGATACCTGTTGGGTGTAATTGTCTTTAGATTGAGAGGACCTTATTTTGCACTCGGTACTCTTGCTTCGGCAGAGATTCTGAGATTAATTTTTGGTGAAGAAGAATGGCTTACTAACGGTCATAACGGAATACTATACATTACTACCTGGGTAAATAAAATACCATACTATTTAATACTACTTTTGATAACAATTGCATGTATTATTAGCATTAAAATTGTTATGAGATCCAAAGCGGGATTTTATTTTTTATCCATAAGGGAAGATGAGGATGCAGCTAAAGCGCTTGGCATTAACACTGCAAAGTATAAAAACATTTCCATGGCGATCTCTACCTTTTGGACGGGAATGGCCGGAGCATTCTATATGATTTATATGGGATTCATCGATCCCGAGGTGGTCTTTGCACTTCATAATATTTCCATAATCACTATACTGGTTGGAATAATCGGGGGTGTTGGTACAATTTGGGGACCGCCGGTTGGAGCGGTAATTATGGTGATAGTCCAGGAATTGTTCCGCTCGGCATTCTTCGGGTTGGCACCGGAATGGGTCTCCAGAATTCACGCTTTGGTATTTGGGCTATTGGTGATATTTATAATTTTATACCTTGCCGGAGGAATAGTTGGAGACTGGGACTTGATAAGGAAAAAATTTACCCGTACAAAATCTGCGGAGGTAAAAGCATGAGCACAATTCTGGAGTTGAAAAATTTAACTAAAGCATTCGGTGGACTGGTTGCTGTTAATAATGTTTCATTCACCGTTAATGAGGGGGAAATCTTCGGGCTTATCGGTCCTAACGGGAGCGGAAAAACAACAATATTTAATCTTATCAACAATTATTATCCCGCAACATCAGGTCATGTTTATTTCAAAGGAATTGAGATAACTCGCAGACCAACCCACGAAATTGCTAAACTTGGTATTGGAAGAACCTTTCAAAAAGTAAAGCCACTCAAAAGATTGAGTGTGGAAGAAAATGTTATGGCTGCAGCATTTGCCCATGAAGCAACCTTCGAGGATGCTCGAAAAGTTGCCCGGGAAGTACTTGAATTCACCCATCTGATTGATATAAAAGATATGAAGGCAGGAGGATTGCCAATTGCTGGAAGGAAGAGACTCGAAATTGCCAAGGCGCTCGCTACACGTCCACAATTGCTTTTATTGGATGAAACGGCTGCAGGATTAAACCCCGGGGAACTTGATGAAGCTATAGAAATTATCAAAAAAATCCGTGATGAATTGGGGATTACCATAATTATTGTTGAACATATCATGAAAGTTATTATGAATATAAGCGACAGAATTCACGCAATAGCATACGGCTCAACTATTACAGAAGGTACGCCACAGGAAGTTGCTTCCCATCCAACTGTGATTGAAGCATATCTTGGTACGGATGAGAACTTGTTGGGAGGTGTTTATGCTTGAAGTTAAAAATGTTAATATGGCTTACGGAGACCTTCAGGTTCTTTGGGATATAAATTTTACAGTTCAAAAGGGGGAAATTGTAGTTCTGGTTGGCGCCAACGGAGCCGGAAAGTCATCAACTCTGCTCACTATTTCCGGCATTCAAAAAGTTATGTCCGGGCAAATATTGTTTGAAGGGGAAGACTTAACTAAGGTACATCCTGCCGAAATAATTTCAAGGGGAATTGTACATGTTCCCGAAGGAAGAAGATTGTTCAACGAAATGACGGTTGAAGAAAATCTGATAATGGGTTCATTGATTGGAGAAGCAAAAAAAGAAAGGTACAATACTCTTGAAGAATGCTACTCGCTTTTCCCCAGACTGAAAGAGAGAAGAAAGCAATTGGCGGGCACTTTATCCGGAGGTGAACAGCAAATGGTTGCCGTTGCTCGCGGACTGATGGCTAAACCGAAATTACTTATGTTGGACGAGCCGAGTCTTGGATTGGCGCCGGTTCTCGTTCAAGATATTTTTGATATCGTAAAAGGAATTAATAAACAGGGGATTACGGTTCTTTTAGTTGAACAAAATGTACAGTCCACTTTACGGTTTTGCGATATGGCATATGTTTTGGAAAACGGGAAAATTGTACTTTCGGGTACAGGGAAAGAACTATTAAATAACGATCATGTTAAAGCCGCTTATTTGGGAATTTAAATAGGGAGTTTAAAATGTTAGTTGAAAAATGGATGACAAAAAAAGTTATTACTGTGGATCAAAAGGAAGCTCTTTCCGAAGCGATCAACATTCTAAAGAGAAACAAAATTCGGCGTATGCCAGTGTTAGACGGCGATAAACTTGTGGGTATCGTATCCGATAGGGACCTTAAAGAAGCGTCACCGTCAAAAGCAACTTCATTGGATATATGGGAATTACATTATCTGATGACGAAGATTAAGGTGAAGGATATTATGACGAGAAATCCGATCACAATTGAAAAGTCGGCAACAGTGGAACGAGCTGCCATGATAATGCACGATAGAAAAATTGGTGGTTTGCCTGTTGTGGAGGGAAACGAATTGGTGGGAATAATTACTGAGCAAGATATTTTCGAAGCTTTGATTAATATTACCGGAGCTAGAATTCCAAGTTACAGGGTGAGCATGTTGATTGACGATTCACCCGGAAGCATAAAAGAAATGTGTGATGTAATGAGAGAAGTGGATTTCAAGTGTGTTTCAATTCTAACTACCTACCAAGGAGTTCCGGAAGGCAAACGGGAAGTTATTCTAAGATTTCAAATGGGTGAAGTGGAATTCAAAGATGTGATTTCCCAACTAAGGAACAAATACGGCGATGTTCAGTTTATTAAAGAAGAAGGAGAGTAGTGAACCCAATTTTTTTCTTCTGCATCTAAACTAAATAGATTAACAAAAGGAGATTAAAATGGAATATTATAAAAAGAAAGAGGTTGATTACTCTTACGAAGAAGCTCTACTTAAAGTAGAAGAAGAATTGAAGAAGGAAGGCTTCGGAATACTGACCGAAATTGACGTAAAAGCTACATTAAAGAAAAAACTGGATGTGGACTTTAATAAATATAAAATTCTCGGTGCATGCAATCCGCCATTGGCCCACAAAGCTTTAAGCGTTGAAAATCAGATCGGGACATTGCTGCCATGCAATGTTGTAGTCCAGGAAAACGACGAAGGAAAAACGGTTGTCTCAGCCATTAATCCCCGTGCAATGCTAAGTGTAGCAAATGCACCTGAATTGGAAGAAGTTGCAAATGAAGTTGAAGAAAAATTTGAAAGGGTTTTTGAGAATCTATAATTGAAGAGGGCTTGCCGCCCTCTTTCCTTTTTCCTTCCTTTGTTAAACCTGTTAATTTTCCTAATTTTGCCTCTTAAATATCTTCTCTTATAAAATATGGGAAACAATTGTTAGTTACCAATTGTTGAAGAGAATTGTTTTTAAAATAAAAACAGAGGTACAAATTGGAAATTACCGAACTGAACGAAAAGATTAAAGAAGAAAGCCAGTTCATAGACGATCTGTTTTCCGAGATCGGCAAAGCGATAGTTGGTCAGAAGGAAATGGTTGAACGACTGGTAATCGGTCTTTTAGGTAACGGTCACGTTTTACTGGAAGGTGTGCCGGGATTAGCAAAAACTTTAGCGATTAAATCCCTTGCCGCATCAATGGATGCAAATTTTCAGAGGATTCAATTCACACCGGATCTGTTACCGGCAGATTTAATCGGAACGATGATATACAATCAAAAGGATGGAAATTTTTCCATCAAAAAAGGACCAATCTTTTCTAATTTTATTTTAGCCGACGAAATCAACAGAGCTCCCGCTAAGGTTCAATCTGCCCTGCTGGAAGCTATGCAGGAAAGGCAAGTTACTATTGGAGAAGAAACTTTCAAACTTGACGAACCTTTCTTGGTGCTTGCAACTCAAAACCCCATTGAACAGGAAGGAACATATCCTTTGCCGGAAGCACAGGTCGACCGTTTTATGTTGAAGGTTAAAATCACTTATCCCAAAAGGGATGAAGAATTGTTGATAATGAGGCAAAACATTGGTGCAAAAGGCGACGCTGTAAAGCCGGTAATCAAGAAGGAGGATATTTTAAAAGCACGTAAATTGATAAATGATATTTACGTGGACGAAAAAATAGAGAGATATATTTTGGATATTGTATTTGCTACACGTCAACCAAAAGATTTTGGGTTGGACAATTTGGCAGATCTTATCAGTTACGGCGGATCTCCCAGAGCAACAATAAATCTGGCATTGGGAGCCAGAGCAATGGCATTCATAAAAAGAAGAGGTTATGTAATTCCTGAAGACGTTCGTGCCATTTGCATGGATGTATTGAGGCATAGAATTGCCGTAACATACGAAGCCGAAGCAGAAGAAATTACCTCGGAAAATATAATTACCGAAATATTAAATCGTGTTGAAGTTCCTTAATAGATAGTATGATCACAAAAGAGATATTAAAACAAGTCCGGCAAATAGAATTAAAAACCAGGGGAATGGTTAACGAAGTATTCTCCGGGGAATATCATTCCGTATTTAAAGGACGAGGTATGGAGTTCTCCGAAGTGAGGGAATATCAAATAGGAGATGACATACGTTCCATAGACTGGAACGTGACCGCAAGATACGGACATCCTTTTGTGAAAATTTTTGAAGAAGAAAGAGAATTGACCCTGATGTTAATTGTCGATATGAGTGGGTCGCAAAAATTTGGTACTGTTGATAAAACCAAGCAACAGACGGCAGCTGAATTAAGTGCTGTTCTGGCGTTTTCTGCTTTGAAGAATAACGATAAAGTCGGATTGATATTATTTACCGACAGAGTGGAAAAATTTGTTCCACCCAAGAAAGGCAAGAGTCACGTTCTTAGAATTATTAGAGAAGTATTATCATTTGAACCGGAAGGAAATCAGACGAACATTGCCGGTGCTATGGAGTTTTTTAATCATGCTATTAAAAAAAGGTCTATAGCATTTCTTATTTCCGACTTTGTGGATGAAGGATACGATAAGATATTAAAAATTGTCGGAAGAAAACATGACTTAATAGGAATGGTAATGCGCGATCCGCGGGAGTTAAATTGGTTTAAAGCCGGACTTGTAAAATTTAAAGACCTTGAAACCGGTAAGGTTAGATGGGTAGATACTTCTGATAAAAAAGTGATGAAAGAATATTTTCTCAAACTGAATGAAATGGAAGAAAGCCGGAAGAAGCTTTTCCGGGGGAGTAAGATTGACTCAATTGAGATAAATGTTGGTGAATCGTACGTTAAACCGTTGATAGATTTCTTTAAGTTACGCGAGCGAAGATGGTAAAAAAGGTTTTTCTCCTAATTTTATTTTTTGCTTTTAATTCTTATGCCCAGTCGATAGAGGTGTTTGCTACTACAGATACAACTGATTATCTGATTGGGGATTATATAAAATATCGAATTGAAATTACACATGCGGAAAACGTAAGAATTGATACGATACTCGTAAGGGATTCAGTAAAGACCCTGGAATTTATTTCCCGTAAACCTGTTCAAATAGGGAGTAAGGGAGATGAGGTAGTAGAAATTTATGATTACATTTTTAGCAAGTATGATTCTACAACCGTTACCATTCCTGAATTACCGGTTAAATATTATGTGGGAGACGAAAAAGAAGTTTCCACAATTTATACTAATCCGGTAACCATAAACGTTAAGTCTCTTCCGGTTAATCCTCAAAAAGATATTCAAGATGTAAAAGCACCGTTTAAAATTCCTTTTGACTGGTGGATGATATTATTATTCGCTTTAATCATCATTGCATTAATTGTAATTGGATATTTCCTTTATAAAAAATACAAATTGAAGAAAGAAGGAGGTGTGAAAACCGTTAAACGGATTATTGTAGCACCTCATAAAGAAGCCCTTAAAAAGCTCTACGAGTTGGAAGATAAGAAATTGTGGCAGCAAGGATTGGTTAAAGAGTATCATTCCGAAATTACCGGAATAATCCGCGATTATTTTGAAAAGAGATTCGGGTTTATGGCTTTGGAATTAACAACTTCCGAAATCATAGAACAATTATCCAAAATAAATGAAGCCGGTGTAATCTTAGATGATGTGCGCAGATTTTTAGAGAATGCCGACATGGTTAAGTTTGCTAAATTTGAACCGATGCCATCCGTGAACGAAGAGATGCTTATTCAGGCAAAGGAGATTGTAAATAAGACAAAGACGGATGAAGAGGATAAAGTAGTGGAGGAAACAGTAAATGTTTAACAATATTACATTTGCATATCCATATATACTTTATTCCCTTATTATCATTCCCGTGATGGTCTATTATTACATCCGTCGGAACAAAAAACAAACACCCGAATTTAATTTCCCGACTTTGGAATTATTAAATAATTCCGGTTTAACTTTAAGGGAACGACTGGTTCATTTACCATTTATACTTAGGATTTTAGCAATTGCATTATTGATAATTGCCGCAGCCCGTCCACAGACATTTTCCACAGGACAAAATGTTTATACTGAAGGGATTGATATTGCAATGGTCTTGGATATATCGGGTAGTATGCTTGCCGAGGATTTCAAACCAAACAGACTAGAAGCAGCAAAAAATGTAATAGATGAATTTATCGAGGGAAGAACAAGCGATAAAATTGGTCTGGTTATCTTTGCCAGGGAAAGTTTTACTCAATGTCCCTTAACTATTGATTATTCAGTTCTTCGTTCGTTATTGAAAGAGATTGAGAGCGGAATGCTCGAAGACGGTACGGCAATTGGAATAGCAATTGCAAATGGTGTGAACAGGTTGAGAGACAGCAAGGCAAAGAGCAAAGTAATGATCCTTTTGACCGACGGTGTAAATAATGCCGGAGAGATCGATCCCATCTCTGCTGCACAAATAGCTAAAGATTACGGCATTAGAATTTATACTGTTGGTGTGGGAACGAGAGGTCAAGCACCATATCCCTTTGCTACTCCTTTTGGCAAGCAATATCAAATGGTACCGGTTGAAATTGACGAAGAAACACTGACTCAAATTGCAAATATCACCGGCGGCAAATACTTCCGCGCGACAAATAATAAAAAATTGAAAGAGATTTACGAAGCAATTGATAAATTGGAAAAGACTAAGGTTGAAGTAACTTCTTATAGAAATGCTTCCGAGGAGTTTTATTCATTTGCAGGTATTGGCCTAATTTTGTTGTTAACGGAACTGTTATTAAGTCAAACTTATTTGAGAAGTTTGCCGTAATGAATGCATTTAGATTCGGACATATTGAATATCTTAATATCTTATATCTTTTGCCGGTATTGGTGGTTTTGTTCGTTTATATCTACAGACGAAAAATAAAATTGATATCCGGCTTTACGGCAATCAAGATGAAAGATGTGGTTTTCCCGGCATTCAGCAGAATAAAACCGGTCGTGAAATTTTCAATCACTCTAATTGCAATTGCGTTGGTTGTACTTGGTTTGGCAAATCCTCAATTGGGCAAAAAGGTGGAAGAGGTTAAGCAAGTAGGAATAGATGTTTTTATTCTGTTGGATGTATCCAAAAGTATGACGGCCGAAGATATCAAACCGAATAGACTTGAGAAGGCAAAATATGATATCAGCCGGTTAATCCAGAGGTTGAAAGGGGATAGAATCGGTTTGATTGTATTTGCGGGTAATGCTTACGTCCAAATTCCGTTAACCACAGACTATGCCGCAGCAAATTTATTCTTGAATGCTGTTGATGTTAATTCCGTTCCACAACAAGGTACAGCAATTGCTTCGGCAATAGAAATGGCAATGAGTTCTTTCAAAAGTGATGCGGATACGAAAAAGGCTATTGTATTAATTACAGACGGGGAAGATCACGAAGGTGATTTGGAACCGGTAATTAAAGAAGCAAATGAGAATGGAATTTTAATTTATACGATCGGGCTTGGTTCGCCGGCAGGTGTACCGATTCCTTTATATAATTCATCCGGACAAAGAATCGGGTATAAAAAGGACAGAAAGGGTCAAACGGTTTTAACAAAACTGGATGAAGCTACCTTGCAAATGTTAGCCGAGAAAGGCGGAGGAAAATATTACCGCGGAAGCTCTACGGAAGACGAGCTCGAAAAAATTTACAAAGACCTTGCTAGTTTGGAACAAACGGAGTTCGGAGCAACTAAAATTACCGATTACGAAGACAGATTTTATTATTTGTTAATACCTGCTATTCTTCTGTTGATTATAGAATTTTTCATACCGTCTACAAAGTCGAAAATATTGGAAAGACTTGTGGAAAGGAAAGTGTAATGAAGAGGATACTGCTATTTATATTATTGCCCGTTTTAATGAATGCACAAAGCCTTCGTTCTTTGGTAAACGAAGGAGTGGAACTTTATGAAAAAGGAAAGTATGCCGACTCCGAAGTAAAATTCAAAAAAGGATTAAACAAAGAGTTTGAATCTTTCGAAGGACATTTTAACCTTGGAGATGCGCTTTATAAGCAAGGTAAATTTGACGAAGCACTAAAAGAATATCAAAATGCATTGGCTTTCGCAAAAGACGATTATCAAAAGTCGAAAGTATTTCATAATATTGGAAATGCTCTTTTAAAACAAGATTCAATTAAGCAATCGATTGGTGCTTATGCGCAAAGTTTGAAATTAGATCCGAATGATTTGGATACTAAATACAATTTATCCTATGCGCTTAAAAAATTGAAGCAGCAGCAAAAGCAGCAAAATAAAAACGATAAAAACAAAAATAAAGATCAAAATAAAAATCAAAACAAGAATCAACAACAGCAACAGAATAAGAACAAAGATCAAAATAAAAAGCAACAACAAAACAAGCAGAATCAACAACAGCAGCAGCAAAACAAACAACAGCAGATGAAGCAAAAGCTGGATAAAGAACAGATGAAAAGAATTCTGGAAGCATTGAAAAAGAAAGAAGCCAAGCTACAAAAGAAATTAAGGAAACAGAAAGGGAAAGCCGTTAAAAAGGAAAAAGATTGGTGATGACTAAAGCTATTAAAATATCGCTTGTTATTTTTGTTATAGTTTGTTCGAACTTATTTGCACAAAAATTCACCCTTACTGCAGATAAGACAACTGTTGGCGAATACGAGTCTTTTCAAGTTTATTTCGAATTCAGCGGTGGTGATATAAACAAAGCTGAAAATTTTGTGGCTCCAACTTTCGAAAATTTTAGAGTTCTGGGAGGTCCCAACCAATCCACCAGTATGCAAATTATCAATGGCAAAGTTTCGGGCTCATTGTCTTATTCTTACGTTCTTCGTCCGCAAAAAACCGGTACTTTTACCATTGGCCCCGGATTTATTAATTACGAGGGGAAAAAATATACTACGGGAACTATTAAGATTAAAGTAGTAAAAGGAAAAGCTCCCGCTCAACGTAAAGCTCAAAACAACAGAGGGGGATTGAGTGACGAGGACATCGCAAAGAATGTTTTCATACGAGCCGTACCTTCTAAAACCCACGTTGTGCAAGGGGAACAAATTACGGTTCTATATAAATTATATACAAAATTAAATATCTCTTCCCCTTCAGTATCCAAACTTCCGGTTTACAAAGGATTTTGGGCAGAGGATTTAGATATGCCCAGGAATATCTCTTACGAAATTGAGATGTACAACGGGCAGAGATTCAGAGTTGCTACAATAAAAAAAGTTGCATTATTCCCAACTAAAAGCGGATTGCTCGAAGTTACTCCCTTTGAATTGAATGTCCCGGTTCTGATTAGAAAAAGGAGAAGCTCACGTTCCCTGTTCGATGACTTTTTTAATGATCCATTCTTCGGTGCTACGGAGACTTATCAATTTTTAGCCAGATCGAATAGTCTTAAAATAAAAGTTGATCCACTTCCCGTAAAAAATGTTCCGGATTCTTTCAAAGGAGCTGTGGGTGAATTTTCGATGAAAGCGTATCTGGATAAGCAGAAAGTTAAGATTAACGACGCAATATCATTGAAAATTCAAATTTCAGGAAGGGGAAACATAAAACTGGTTGATATGCCACAGTTGAATTTACCCCCGGGATTTGAGCAGTATGATCCGAAAGAATCGGAAAATATAATGAGTTCGGGAGTAATTGCCGGTACTAAAAATATTGAATATTTGTTAGTGCCCCGACTACCAGGTAAGAAAGTAATTCCCGAAGTTAAATTCTCATTTTATAGTTTGAAGGATAAGAAATACAAAACTCTAACCGCCGGTCCATTTGAAGTTGAAATAGAAGGAGATGTTACATCGGCAAGTATCCCTTCGGCAGCTGGTTTTAGCAAGGAAGATGTAAGACTGTTAAATCAGGATATCAGGTTTATAAAAACGGATATTCCTTTGATAAGAATTCAAAACTTAAAAAGATTTCCGTCGTGGTTCTGGTGGGCTATTCTGGTTCCATCTTTTGTTCTTGTTCTGCTTGTTGGTTGGAGAAGAAAAAACGATGAGTTGAAGGGAAATATCAGATTGGTAAAATCACAAAAAGCACGCAAGGAAGCTATTAAGAGATTGAAAATTGCTAAAAAAGCGTTGGATAAAAATGATTCCGAATTATTCTACAACGAAATCGCCAAAGCATTGCAAGGATATTTGGAAGATAAATTGTTCATACCTACCAGCGAATTTAGTATTGACAAAGCAACTGAAAAGCTTGAGGAATTAAGCATTGCGAAAGAATTGATTCAAAAAGTAAAAGATATATTCAACAAATGTGAATTCATCCGTTTTGCTCCCTCAAAAGATCATTCAATGGATAGTCAATTTTATAAATTCGTTGCCGATACAATCACCGATTTGGAAAATAATATTAAAAAGGTGGTTAAATGAAAAAGTTATTCTTTGTAGTTATTATATTGATTGTCAACGGTTATAATTTTTCTTTCCAATTTCAAGATAAATTGGAACAAGCAAATAAACTTTACCAAAACGAAGAATATCAAAAAGCGCTCGAAGTTTATCAAGAAGTATTCCGTTCGGGATACGAGAGTGCCGAATTATATTATAACATCGGCAACTGTTATTACAGGAAAGGAGAAATAGGCAACGCAATTTTATTCTATGAAAAAGCTTTAAAACTAAACCCCGATGACGAAGATATAAATTACAATTTGTCTATTGCAAAAGCTCACACCGTTGATAAAATTAATGAAGTCCCCAAAATGTTTTTGGTTGAATGGTGGGAAAATCTTCTGTCTTGGTTCACATTAAATCAATGGTCAATAATTACTGCAATCGGTTATTTAATTACAATCATCGGGTTCGCTTTATACTTTTTAGCCAACACATTTTCTGCAAGAAAATTAGGATTTTATCTTGGCGTGGCTTTCCTTTCATTCAGTATTTTGTTGGGCATAACTTTGGCTTCAAAGTATAATTATGAAAACTCTGTCGAATATGGAATTTTGTTGGAGAAGTCAATAACCGCAAAACAATCGCCCGATGAAAATTCGACCGATGCCTTTCTTATACATGAAGGAGTAAAATTTTCAATAGAAGATGAATTTGAAAATTGGGTTAAGATCAGATTAGCCGACGGAAAAGTGGGATGGTTGCCTTCCAATACTTTCGGAAAAATTTAATTAAATCGAACTCATCCGCTCTGTTAATTGTATTTTTCTTTTATAACCAATAAATTCACGTAATAATATTACTATTTTTATTAGGGGAACAATATGAAAAAAGTTTTTATTCTTTTAGTGCTCTTTGCATCGATAGGTGTATTTGCTCAAAAGAGAGCGTTAACCGTTGAAGATTTATGGAATATGAAGAGAATCTCGTCCTTTGATGTATCGAATGATGGAAAATTGATTGTATTTGCTGCAACAAAATATGATTTGGATAAAAACAAGGGTGACTCCGATATTTATTTGATTGATACCGATGGAAGCCATTTGAAAATATTAAAAGGAAGTGACGTTTCCGAAAGCAGTCCATTCTTTTCTAAAGACGGTCGTTCAATTTATTTCTCGCGCAAAGGTCAAATTTGGAAATGTGATTTGAATGGTGAAAACGAAGAACAAATTACTAATTTCAGTGCGGGAGTAAGAGGATTTGAATTTGCCGCAGATGAATCAAAAGCTCTTTTCGTAAGTCCGGTTTATCCCGATTGCCCGGATCTGGATTGCACCGAAGCCAAAGACAGATTAAAGAAAGAGAAAAAGAGTAGCGGTGTTATCTTCACTGAATTAATGTATAGACATTGGGATCATTGGCGGGGCGAAAAAAGAAGTCACCTGTTTCTTTACGATACCTCCGGAAATAAATATTTTGACTTGACTCTGTTTAATAAATCCGACATCCCGCCAATAGACTTGGGTAGTGGAAATGATTACTCATTTTCTCCCGACGGAAAAGAAGTTGCACTGGTGTACAACCCGGATAAAGTATTGGCTACAAGTACAAATAATGAAGTTTATCTGCTTTCTTTAAAAGATGTTCGCAAAGGGAAAACCACTCCGGTAAAGAAAATATCGTCATCGAAAGGCAATGATAATCAGCCCGTATATTCACCCGACGGAAAATATATAGCCTTTCGCTCTATGAAACGAGCCGGATTCGAAGCAGACAAATATGATTTGATTTTGTATGACAGAAAAACAGAAAAACTAAAATCACTTACAGATGACTGGAATTATTCCGTTGGCGAAATTGTTTGGAGTAAAGATTCAAAATCTATTTTTATAACTACTGCATTCGAAGTATACAATGTGATCTACAAAATTGATGTGCAAACCGGCAAAAGGGAATTATTGGTCGGTAAGAGAGTAAACAATTCGTTAAAATTATCTTCAGATGGAAAAAAGCTTTTCTTCAAGCAGCAACGTTCTAATCAACCTTATGAAATTTTCGCTTTGGATCTGCGAACGAAGGAATTAAAGCAAATCACTCATATCAATGCACGTACTTTGGCAGATATTGAAATGAATGAAATAGAAACATTTTGGTCAGATGGCGCAGAAGGTGCCAAAGTTCAGTCCATACTTGTTAAACCTCCATTTTTTGATGAGACTAAAAAATATCCGATGATATTTTTAATTCACGGTGGACCGCAAGGACATTGGACGGACGATTTTCATTATAGATGGAACATTCAATTATTTGCATCAAAAGGTTATGTTGTTGTTGCTACCAATCCCAGAGGAAGTGTTGGATACGGACAAAAATTCACCGACGAAATCTCCGGCGATTGGGGAGGAAAAGTGTATGTGGATTTAATGAACGCATGCGACTATGCAATCAAGAACTTCAATTTTATCGATAGTAATAATACATTTGCAGCCGGAGCTTCGTACGGTGGATATATGATAAACTGGATTGAAGGTCACACAGACAGATTCAACGCTCTTGTTTGTCACGATGGAGTGTTTAATACAGAAAGTATGTACGGAAGTACGGAAGAACTCTGGTTCCCGGAATGGGAATTTAATGGAACTCCGTGGGAGAGTAGGGAAGTATATCAAAAATGGTCGCCTCATATGTATGTGCAGAATTTCAAAACTCCAATGCTCGTAGTGCACGGTGCTTTCGATTTCAGAGTGCCGGAATCACAAGCATTCGAACTATTCACTTCGTTGCAAAGAATGGGAGTTGAAAGCAAGTTTTTGTACTTCCCCGACGAAACACATTTTGTTACTAAACCGCAAAATAGTAAATTGTGGTGGAATACTATTTTTGATTGGTTCAATAACCATAAGAAGAGGTGAATATGAATGACGAGATCAAAAAACTCGAAGCTGAAATTGATGAGATAGCAGCAAAATACGACAATGAAAGCAAGGTGGAGGAAGATGCAAAATTCATAGAAGAAAACCTTTGGGAAAAGGTTGAAAGAGTTGGGAAAAAAATATCCTTTGCTAAGGATATTATGGCTCTTTACAAGTATATGGTCGATGCAAGCGTGCCTTGGTACCGTAAATCCATTGTAGTGGCTGCTTTAATTTATTTTATTTCTCCCGTTGATGCAATTCCCGATCTTGCGCCTCTTTTCGGTTATATGGATGATCTTGGAGTTATCACGGCAGTATTGAAATTTTTAGGTCATGAATTAATTCCATATTACGATAAATAGGCGGTGGTGTGGAAAAGACTAATTTTACTGTTATCTCATCCGAGATAATATTCAGCGGCAAGGTATTCGATATACAAGTAGATAAAATAAAGTACAACAGCGGATCCGTGGCTCCACGTGAAGTCGTGATTCATAACGGAGGCGCAGTTGTATTGGCGGTTACTGATGACGATAAAATTCTCTTGGTAAAGCAGTTCAGGTATCCTTTTCAAAAATACCTTTGGGAATTACCCGCAGGAAAACTTGAAAAGGGAGAAGACCCAAAATATTGTGCCGAAAGGGAATTGAAGGAAGAAACCGGTTACTCTGCCAAAGAAATAATAAAATTGGGATCAATCTTTACTTCTCCCGGATTCTGTTCTGAGGAACTACATATATTTTTAGCTAAGGGACTGGCTGCCGGCGAGCATAACAGGGAAGAAGGAGAAGAGGGAATGACACTTCATTATTTCTCTAAGGATCAGATAATCCGGATGATAATGGAGGGTGAAATAAAAGATTCAAAAACCATTGCCGGGATGTTCTATTATTTAAACTTGAAGTAAGTTTATTCATTTTAGAAGTTAAAATTTTTAACAAGGAGATATGGAAACAAAAGCTGGATATGTAGCCATTATCGGAAGACCGAATGTCGGTAAGTCTACGTTGATGAATGCAATAGTAGGTGAGAAATTATCGATCATTACTCCCAAGCCGCAGACAACCCGTAAGAGGGTTTTAGGAATTTATAACGATCCCCAAAATCAAATTATCTTTTTAGATACTCCCGGAATTCTCGATCCCTCTTATTTGCTTCACGAAAAAATGATGGAATTTGTTTACAGAAGCGTTGATGACGCTGACGTCCTTTTGGTGATGATTGACATCAGTAATGATCCTTTGGGCGAATATACCTTGAAGAATGAACACGTTGCGGAATTATTGAAAAAATCTAAAACTCCAAAGATATGCTTGATTAATAAAATTGATTCGGTGCCGGTTGAAAAACTGGAAGCATTGATGAAACTTATAGAGAATGAAGACCATTTCGAAGAGGTCATCCCAATATCAGCCGCATTAAACGTTAACCTTTCCCTTGTGTTGGAGAGTATAATAAAAAGGCTTCCCGAAAGTCCGAAATTTTATCCCGATGATCAGCTTTCGGATGAAACCGAGAGATTTTTCGTTTCCGAAATTATCAGAGAAAAGATTTTTGAGTTATACAAGGATGAAGTTCCGTATAGTTCTGAGGTAATCATTGAAGAATTCAAGGAAAGGGAAAAGGGTAAAGATTACATCGCAGCTGCCATTGTGGTTGAGAAAGATACACAGAAGCCTATAATCATTGGGCGAAAAGGGAAGATGATTAAAAAACTTGGTGAACTGGCAAGGAATGCTATCGAGGAATTTTTAGATAGGCCAGTCTATCTGGAAATTCGCGTAAAAGTAAGGAAAGATTGGCGTAGCAATCCAACATTTCTCAAAAGTTTTGGATATATTCAACCGAAAGAGTAAGCCGGGTGATCAACTCTAAATATAAAAGCGAATTGATGTTGCTTGTGGTTACCTTTTTTTGGGGAGCAACATTTGTAATAGTTAAAGAATCTATTAATGATGTATCAACCATGCTCTTCATTGCTTTGCGTTTCA
>CAZULK010000022.1:0-28760 GCA_964621225.1 uncultured Melioribacteraceae bacterium
TCAATTCCGCTTCAATAATTATTTCTTTTGTTTCATGCAGTACGGAATAATCGTAGTCGAATTTGAAGTAAGAATTATCTACTTCCTTTATTACTCCATGGGAAAAGAGTTTTGCAGAATAAACATAATCGGAGATGAATTTATTTCCTCCGTGTAAATTCATGTATATCGCACCGCCCAATGTACAAGGTATTCCGTTAAAGAATTCCAATCCGACAATATTTTTATCGAAAAGTTTATTCATTAAGTATTGTAATCTTATTCCGGAGTCGGCTGTAACCAATTTATACTTTGTTGCTGATGATTTATCATCAAAATAATTTTCAAATCGAGGAGCTATTTAAAGACATCTCCTAAAGAATACTTCTCAAGCAAAGAAGAAACTTCATCTTTGATATTATAATCGGAACAATTATTTAATATTACGCATCCATCTATTCCCTTATCCGAAATTACGAGATTGCTTCCTTTGCCAAGTATAAAAAACGGTTTATTATTATCGTGCAATAACTTTAATAAACTAATTAATTGCCGAGTGTTTTCTACCTCGACAAAATACTTTGCTGGTCCGCCTACTTTCAAAGTAGTATACTTTTTTAACGGAACATTCTGTAGGAGAGTTAAACCGATTTTTGAAATTTGGTCTTTTAACGAATTCATCAAAGTCAATGATTTTTAATCGAAAAACCAATTGAGCTAAGAACTTCTTTTGCACGGGTTGCATCAAGTTCCGATTCAAAAGAAAGACGGAATGTGCCGCCTGTTCCTTCTCTTATTTTCAACAATTCGATATCTTTTATGTTAATATTTTCGTTAAACAATTTGGTGGATATTTTACTTATCACACCAGGTTCATCATTAACAAAAACAAAAATATCGAACAACGGATTTAAAAATCCCTTTGCATTCAAGGGTATTTCATCCCTTTTCTTTCTTGAGTTTTCGAATTTATCCGCCAGTGCCTTCATGTCTGAATTTTCCACCAAATGGCAAACTTCTTTTAGTTCGGAAATCAAAGAATTTATTGCGGCAACAATTTTTTCTTTATTCTGTTTGATCACAGATTCCCAAATGTCGAATGCAGAAGATGCAATACGGGTCATATCCCGGAATCCACCACCGGCAAAATCCATATAATTTATTTCGTTATTCTTTGACAGTGCGTTCATCAAAGATACGGAAAGGAGTTGAGGCATATGGCTCACATTGGCCACTACTTCATCGTGAATGTATGGATCCAGCGGCATAACTCTTGCCCCGAGGGAAGTTATTAATTCTGTGTATTCACGAAGAGAATCATCATCTTTTGCCTCGGTGGAAACTATATAGATAGCATTTTCAAAAAGGATTGGGTCGGAATTTTCATAACCACCTTTTTCCTTTCCCGTCATTGGATGAGCACCAATATATGTTCCTTTGGAATTCGATTTTTCCCATATATCGTTTAACGCGCCTTTAATTCCGCATACATCGGAAATAATATTATCCGGTTTGGCTTCAGCGGCTAATTTACTTAATATATCAAGCGAAATTTCTAAAGGCGTGCATATGAAAATCAATCTGTATTCTAAAGATTCAGAAATTGAATTAAGTTTGTGATCAACTATTTTATCACTGAGAGCAGCATAAACAACATCAGATGTATCGTATGCACCAATTTTTATTGACGGATCGAAGTTTTTAATTGCTTTGGCAAGCGATCCACCGATTAATCCAAGTCCTATAATGGATACGGAATCAATCATTATAAAAGACTTCTTCCGATTGCTTTAGCGATTCTGTCTAATTCTTCCATTAGAGTTTTGAACTCACCGGGAAGCAGTGCCTGTGGTCCGTCGGAAAAGGCGTGTTCGGGATCGTCATGAATTTCAATCATTAAACCGTCTGCTCCTGCAGCAACTGCAGCCCTTGCCATCGGCGGAACTTGATCCCTTAAGCCTGTAGCATGAGAAGGATCGGCTATTACCGGTAAATGTGATTTTTTATGAACAACCGGAATGGCAGATAAATCAAATGTATTGCGTGTATATTTTTCGAATGTTCTTATTCCTCTTTCGCAAAGAATCACATCTTTATTTCCGCTTGCCAAAATATATTCAGCAGACATCAGCCATTCCTCAATGGTTGCAGATAGTCCGCGCTTGAGCATTACGGGCTTTCCTGCATTGCCTAATTCTTTCAGCAATGAAAAGTTTTGCATATTCCTCGCGCCTATCTGAAGTATATCGGCATATTTAGCAACCAAGTCAATTTGCCCGATTTGCATTACTTCGGTTATTACCAAAAGGTCATATTCATCGGCAGCGGCGCGAATATATTTCAATCCTTCTTCCCCCAAACCTTGGAAAGAATAGGGCGACGTTCTTGGCTTGAATGCTCCTCCACGTAATATTTGCGCACCGGAATCTTTAACAACCTTTGCCATTCTGAAAATCTGTTCTTCACTTTCAATGGAACACGGACCGGACATCATTACCATTTTGTCCCCACCAATTTCCACATCTTTTATTTTTATAATAGTATTCTCAGGATGAAAGTTCCTTCCGGCTAATTTATAGGGGACTGTAACTCTGTAAACGTCAAATACTCCGGGCAATACTTTAACTTTGCGTGTATCGAAATTCGGTTTTACTCCTATTGCACCAAGTACTAAACTCTGAACTCCTTGCGATTGATGTACTTCGAATCCATACTCTTCGAGATGCGCTATTACGTTATCTATTTGTTCTTTTGTTGCATTGCGTTCAAGAACTATTACCATTTTAACTTACTCCAAATATATTAATCATGAAATTTTTTCTCGCCGGCTTTTATCTCTATCGGCAAGTGATCTTCTTTTGTCGGTATTGCACAAGAATATGCCGAACTGTAAGCGCAATAGGGATTAAAAGCCAAATTAAAATCTATTGTGTAAACGTGATTGGGATCATTAACGGGTTCGAATTCCAAGTATCTCCCAACCCCGTATGTTTCTTTGTTTGTTGTTTCATCAGTAAACCAAATGCTGTAATATATTTTCCCGTCAACAGAAAAATTTTTATATACATTCAGTTTATAATCTTTTCCTTCGTAATTGATTTTTAAGTACCCGAATCTCAATGCTTTCCTAGGCTCACCCTTGGTTCCGTAGATAACTACCGTATCAGCATTATTGTATAAGTACAATTTGCTTTTGAATACAAAGTCCGGATCAACATCATAATAGTTCAAAGGATGAAAGTTTACCTTTTCCGGATTATTGAAAGGCGATTCGGGAGAGGAAATCATTCTGTAATCCTTTTGAGCTCTTATTTCCTCAATTCTTTTAATGTATGCTTCTTCCTCCGGAGTGTAATCTTTTCCACAAGCAAAAAAGATTATCGTCGAAAGGAAGATTGCTAATAAATTTCTATTCTTTGTCATCGTCCACCTTCTTCTTCAACTCACTCAATTTATTCAACGCCTCAATCGGTGTAACATTATTCACGTCAATATCACGAATATGTTTACGAAGCTCATCATCTTTAAACTCGAATAAATTGAACTGGCTGTCGTCGTTTTTGAATTTAGCAATTTTTGCTTTTTTAATTTCGTAAGGAGTTAATTCTTTGCTTTCAAGATTGGCAAGAATTTCCTTTGCTCTTTTAGTGGTGAATTCGGGCAAACCTGCCATCATGGCAACCTGTATTCCGTAACTATGATCGGCACTGCCGGGGGAGACTTTGTGGAGGAAAATAACCTTATCCCCGTATTCCCTTACTTCCACCTTGAAATTTTTTATTCTTGGAAATATTTCCGCCATCTCGTTTAATTCGTGATAATGAGTCGCAAATACGGTTTTAGCAGCAACATTCGGATTTTCATGAAGATATTCCGTAATTGCCCAAGCAATGGAAATACCATCAAACGTACTTGTTCCTCTGCCTATTTCGTCCAATAAAATAAGGCTTTTCTGCGTTGCATTGTTAAGTATATTTGCTGCTTCCTGCATTTCAACCAAAAATGTTGATTCACCGGCAGAAATATTATCGCTTGCACCTACGCGAGTAAATATATTATCAACAAGCCCAATATGAGCTTTTTCGGCTGGGACGAAAGAACCAATTTGTGCCAACATTACAATCAGCCCGATTTGACGGAGGAAAACGCTTTTACCCGCCATATTCGGTCCGGTGAGTATGATGATCTGATTTTCTTCGTTATCCAATTTAACTGAGTTCGGCTGGAATTTTTCTCCCGGTGGCAGTATCCTTTCAACAACGGGATGCCTTCCGTTTTCAACTTCAATTTTGTCGGATTCATCCACTACGGGTTTAACATATTGGTACTGTTCGGCACATTCCGCAAGCGACTGGAAGCAATCGAGCATTGAAATTAAATTGGCATTTTCTTGTATTTGCTTCACGAATGCAGAAGTAAAACTCCTCACTTCATCAAAAAGATGGTACTCTAAATCCTCTATCTTTTCTTGAGCATTTAAAATTTTATCTTCCCACTCTTTTAATTCGGGCGTAATATAACGTTCACTGTTTACCAGTGTTTGCTTACGAATATAATGTTCGGGTACTTTATCCTTATGAGCATTGCTAATGTCAATATAATAACCGAATACTTTGTTGAAAGCCACTTTCAAACTTGGTATTCCGGTTTTCTCTCTTTCCTCAGCCTGTAAATTCGCAATCCACGTTTTTGCGTTCTGTGAAATATCTCTTAATTCGTCAAGTTCCGGATTATAACCTGTTCTTATAATTCCACCTTCAGTAATTGCAGATGGAGGGTTATCAGTGATTGCCATTTCAATCTTGCTGCAAAGGTCTTCCAAGGGATCGAGTTTTTCGGAAATTATTTTTATGGTCTCATTTCCGGATTGATCCAAAAGTTGTTTAAGCAAAGGTATTTTTTGCAGTGAAGTCTTTAGAAAAACCAATTCGCGGGGATTTGCCCTGGAAGTACAAACACGGGAAATCAATCTTTCCAAATCACCAATTTCCCTTAACTCATTCTGCAAATTTTTCCGGAGTGTTTTATTGTTGAATAAATCCTCGACTGCGCTTTGTCTCTGTAAAATTGGTTCAAGTTTCCTTAACGGGGCAAGCATCCATCTTTTTAAAAGCCGTCCCCCCATAGCAGTTTCGGTTTTATCCAAAATGCTTATCAAAGATCCTTCCCTTGCTCCGTCTTGCATGGTGTACATTATTTCCAGATTTCGCTTGGTTGCAAAATCGAGCTGCATATAGTCGGAAGGATTGTAAATCGAAATATGATTTATGTGGGAAATATTTTCTTTTTGAGTTTCCTTTAAATAATTAAGTACCGCACCTGCTGCTGAAATTCCGCATGTGAAATTCTCAATACCAAAGCCTTTAAGGTTTTGAGTTTGAAAATGATTCAGCAGAAGGTCTCTTCCAAAATCGTGATGGAAAATCCATTCATCAATTTTTGTGATTCTTACATTCGGCAAGACTTTTTGAATAGCGGCTTCAAGTTCGTTTTTCTGTTTTTTCGATATCAGAATCTCGGAAGGGTTTATCAGTCCCAATTGATTATTCAACTCAGTAGCGGGGATTTCATATACAAAATAATCAGCAGTGGAAACATCCGCGAAGGAAATACCTAACTTGTCGCCGTCTAAAAAGAATGCAGCCAAATAATTATTTCTTTTATGATCGAGCAGTTTGTCTGAGAAGGCGACTCCAGGAGAAACAACTTCAATCACTTCTCTTTTCACTATTCCTTTAGCAAATTTGGGATTTTCTGC
Source organism: uncultured Melioribacteraceae bacterium (assembly GCA_964621225.1). Classification (GTDB taxonomy): domain Bacteria; phylum Bacteroidota; class Ignavibacteria; order Ignavibacteriales; family Melioribacteraceae; genus CAYNUJ01. Next base: position 5,738 of record CAZULK010000022.1, read on the forward strand.
CTGCTCGCAAACTGCAACACGGTAACCCGCCCTAACAAGTTTTGGCAAATAAGTATCAAGAGCATGATGAGGGAAACCCGCCAAAGGAACTTTTTCCGCTTTGCCGTTGGCTCTTTTTGTAAGAGTTATTCCCAAAGCCTTCGAAGTAAGTTTTGCATCTTCTTCGAAAGTTTCAAAGAAATCCCCCACCCTGAATAACAATATCGTATCCGGGTATTGTTGTTTGATCTTATAATATTGAGCCATTAAAGGCGTGGTCGCCGACATATAACTCCGTAAAATTTAAAACAGAAAAATACTCACACAAGCATTGATATTCAATTTAATTTGGAATTGAAAAAGGCTATTGTTGAATAAATGATTGGTGATTAAATATAAATATTACTCCAATGAACCCAATTGCAGTTATTTCGAATAAATGATAAGCTACAAAGGATGTTCTTGCAGAGTGAAATCTACATCCTGACAACAATCATGAAGACTAATATAGATCGTTAGAAGAAAATTATTCTACCTCAATATCATCGTCACCCGGCAATAATTTGGCACTTTCGGCTGCCGGTAATTCCTCCACGTCTTTTAATTTTCTGGTAATTTGACGTGTCCTTGTTTCTGCTTGGTCTAGTGTGTTCCTTGCCGAATCCAATTTTTTCTTTGTATTTGCCAAAACGTCGCCGAATTTTTTGAATTCCGTTTTAACTGCGCCGAGAACTTTCCAAACTTCACTTGATCGTTTCTGAATTGCCAAAGTTCTGAATCCCATTTGTAAACTGTTCAACAGTGCTGCCAAAGTGGTCGGTCCGGCTATTGTTACACGATATTCTCTTTGTAGAAATTCGGCTAATCCGGCTGTTCTTAAAATTTCGGCGTACAAACCTTCAATCGGCACAAACAAAATTGCAAAGTCAGTTGTATTCGGTGGATCGATATATTTTTCCGAAATCTTCTTCGCTTCCTTTTTTATAGTAGCTTCAATCGATTTATTGTAAATTGCTATACTTTCCAAATCACCTTTTTCCTGTGCTTCCTGCAATCGTTGGTAGTCTTCAATTGGGAATTTCGCATCAATAGGCAAATATACTTTTTCTTCCGGGTTATCCTTCCCGGGAAGCTTAATCGCAATTTCCACTCTATCGTTACTGCCTTTTTTAGTTGCAACGTTTTTCTCGTACTGATCTACCGTAAGCATTTGCTCGATGATATTTTCCAGTTGAACTTCGCCCCAGGTTCCTCTTGTTTTTACATTGGTGAGTACATTTTTCAAGTCTCCCACACCGCGAGCCAAATTTTGCATGTCGCCCAAGCCTTCCTGGACTTGTTTAAGTAGAGTGCTAACATTCTTGAAAGATTCGGTTAACCTTTTTTCCAATGTATCTTGAAGTTTCTCGTCCACGGTTGCACGCATTTCTTCCAATTTTTTCTCGTTCTTTTCTTGAAGTTCTTTAAGCTGTGTTTCTACTTTGTTTTGTAGTTTATCGAATTTTTCTTCGTTTTTGGTAGTTAGTGTATTAATCTGATCAGAAAAAGTTTTCAAATCTTTTGCTTGCGTATCGGAAGTGTTTTTCATCCATGAAGTTATTTGTTCGGTGAATTTATTGAATGAGTTTTGCAGTTCTTCCCTTTGAGATTTTAGCGCTCCGGATAATTCTTCCCGGTTTCTGCCAAATTCATCTTTCAAAACCTTTTCGTTTCTTTCAAATCCCGATTCCAAAATTTTCCCGAGCTCATCGAGTTTGTCATCTTTTTGTTTACCCGAATTTTTTATGAGAACTACAAGATTTGCCAAAGCCAATACAACTAAAACACTAAGGAGAGAAATTACAATTATTTCATTCATTTATTTATGCCTCTGTTAAAAATATCAATACGCAAAAATAATAAAAGTGTCATTATAAATTCATTTATTTATGAGTAGATTTTCATGCATAAAAAAAGCCGGACAAAAGCCGGCTTATATAATAGGAGGTCATGAAGAAGTTATTTTTTCATGAATTTTTTGGGACTCGGAAAAACTCTGTCTTTCAGTTTTCCGTTATTCCCATCAAATAATGTGTTCGGATTCATTGAAGATTCGATCACGAACAAGTCGTTTTTTTCGTAACCGTTAACTACAACAGTGTCCGTTTCCGTTTCAACAGTCAATTTATATTTAGGAGCTCCAAGAGTATCAACGGAAACATTATTGATGAATTTACTTCCGGTTAAAGAACTGATTGTTCTTAATGTTCTAACCGTTTGAGCGGAATCGGCAGCAACTCCTAAGCCAATCCATTTTTTATTAACCTTGTGAACTTCGAAAGAAGAATCCCCAGGGAATTCCACAGATACTTTGTTCCAAGTATCAATATCCCCTTTAAGTATGGTTCCGTCTCTCCAAGTTTCTGCACCTTGATTAAAAGTCATCGACAAAAACCCTTGAACTTCGTATACATCATCTTCGTCTGCCAAACGGACGAATGTGTTCATAGTTCTGGGTTGGTGGAATGCTATTTTGCCGATGATCAAATCAAGAGCCAAATCTCCATCTTCGTATATCTTTATATTTGTGGCTCCCGAGTCCACTTGATATTCGCTCCATTTGGATTGACTCCTTGCTGCAATTCTTTGTGTTTTTGCTTTCATCAGTTCGTTGAACATGTTTTTAATTTTCGAACTTGGAGTCTCATCCACTTTCCCGGAATCATATTCCACAAACCAATTCATATCTTCACGGAATATGCGGAATGATTTTCCGTTCATCGACTTAGGAGCGATAACTATTTCATTAACATCTGCAGTATCAATATCTACTATTTCTTTCTTGAATGTCCTTTCGTTTTTGCCAAGGTCGGTTAAGTAAATAACTCCGACTATTACCAGCAAAGCGATAAAAACATACGTCAGCGTATTTGAGCTCGATTTTTTAGACATAGCTTACCGATTGAATTTGTTTGCGAATTTTTCTTTTGGTTTGAAAACGTATAATTCCGTAAATCACTATCAATAAAATTGGCAATAGGAAATTGACATATTTTATCAAAGCTTTAGTGCTGTCTTCCAAATTAACGTCTAACGGTCTGGAAGAAACACCCTTTGTTCTTAATGCAATCAAGCCTGTGTCGTCGCTTAGCCAGTCAACTGCGTTGACTAATAAACTTACGTTATCGGCTTGTAATTGCTGAGCTTGATTTCCTTCACCGTTTGTTGCAAAGTCTCCGTCGCCGAAAACAACCATTCTTGTGTTTTGTCCGGCTAAGTTTCCTTCCAACGCTACGGCAACAGTAAGAGACGGATTCAAGAAATCGCTCGGTCTCCATTGTCTCATAACGTCGAAATATAGCGGAGGCGGTTTTACGCCTGCTTTATCAGAAGTTTTTGCCAAACGAACAACTTTTATGGTTGTATCTTTTGGTTCGGCTTTTACCGGAGAAACGAAAGGCATCATTACAGCTTCAAGCCCTTCGGTAATAGGATGTTTTGTAAACGTACTGATTACCGGAATGTATGGAAAGCTAACCGGAGTATTCATAACGAATATTCCCTGTTGTTGCCTTACCATTACACTCGAGCATTTGGCATCGACGATGAAATTATTTTCTACTGTCACACCATATTTTTTAAGCCAATCAAAAATATTGGACTTGATTTCCGAACCTTGAGATGTTTGGAAATTACCGTCAACTTTGTTGACTGCGGCTAAAATTTTGCCGCCTCTTTTAACGAATTCATCCAAATAATTCAAATCCCTTTGGCTTAAGGAATCTTTCGGTGCAACTATCATTAGAGTTGAGATATCTTCCGGTACGCCTGAAGTGTCGGTTAAATTGACTTCTTCAACGGTATACATAACATCCAACAGCTTTTGCGCTTGCTGCATTGCAGCTAATTTGGTTTCTCCGTGACCTTGCAACAAACCTACTTTTGGCTTGTTGGTTACGGTCAATTTTTTAATTGCCGATGAAATTGCATATTCCATAGCGGCACCGGGCTGGATGAAAGGAATCGGTTCTTTTTTGTCTTTATATTTTAGAACCGCACCCAAATATGCCCGCTGTTGTTTCATTTGGTCTTTTTCGCGAACATTTATCATTATTGGTTGAATGCCGTTCTGCTGGGCTTCCATTTCGGTCTGTTGCTCTTCGTTGGGATTTATGAATTCATATACAACTTGCCCGTCGGAATAATTGGCATATTCAACCAAAAGGTCTTTGAAGTCTTTGCGTACTTTTTCTATATCCGGTGGAAGATCCTCGGAGAAATAAGCCGTAACGGTTACCGGTTCTTCCAAATCGGAAATTATATCGATAGTTGCATCGCTAAGACTATATCTTTGGTCTTCTGTAAAGTCCAAGCGAAGGAATAATCTCTCGGAAATTATGTTTGCCAAAACAATAATTCCCAAAACAAGTAAAACTGTCGTTTGTATTTTTTTTCTCGTCAGCATGGCTACTTTTACTCTACAATATTTCTTTTTGAAAGTGAAATTTGAGCTAAAAACAATCCTAAAGTTGTAATGGAAGCGAAATAGATTAAGTCTTTCGTATCCACTACGCCTCTGGAGATTGATTGATAGTGCGTTGATATACTAAGGAAACTGAAGAGTTCCCCTAATCCGCCGGTGAAATTTCCGGCAAGTACATCAAAAATGATTAAGAAAAACACACCAATAAATAATGATGTTAAAAATGATACGATTTGGTTGTTAGTTATCGAACTTGCAAATAAACCAATGCTTATGTAAGCGGCGCTAATCAACAATGTTCCAAAATAACCGCTCCACACTGCCCCGTGGTCAATCGGACCCAAACTCCACACCGTAATATAATAGGGAAGAGTTAAGGCCAAAGCAATTACGATTAACAAAAGAGCAGCCACAAATTTACCGAGTACTACTTGCCAATCGGTAACAGACTTGGTTAAAAGAAGTTCGATTGTTCCGCTTCTTTTTTCTTCGGCAATCATTTTCATTGTAACAGCGGGAATAAAAAAGAAAAGAGTCCAATAAGCAACCGAGAAAAAGGGTTGCAGAGTTGCTTGTCCGATAAAGAAAATATCACTGCCAAACAACCATGTGAAGAATCCGCTGAGACCTAAAAAGACTGCTAAAAGAATATAAGCGGCTAATGAATCGAAAAATGTGTTCAATTCTTTTCTGGCTATAACTAATACTGGTTTCATCGCTCAACTAATTTGTTGTTAATTCTCTGAAAATATCTTCTAATTTTGTTTCTATGGGTGTCATTTCGTTCAGCACCCAATTATTTTGAACACAGAGTTCAAAAATTGCTCTGCGCGAAGATTGGTCTGCTTTGCTGTTGACCAAAAATCTGAATTCTCCGTCATTCAAAGGATCCACCATTGCAACCGAGTCGATATTGCTAATGGCTGTTACGACTTCATCTTTACTTTGAGCATCCGCAATTTCAACCTTCAGAACTTCTGTTCCCTGGGCTTGTTTGCGCAATACTTCGGATGTTCCGTCTGCAACGATTTTACCTTTGTTAATGATGAGAATTCTGTCGCATGTTGCTTCCACTTCGGGAAGGATGTGAGTACTCAAAATAACTGTTTTTTCTCTTCCGAGTTCGCGAATAAGTTTTCTTATTTCCACAATTTGATTTGGGTCTAAGCCTGTTGTCGGTTCGTCCAGAATAAGAATTTCCGGATCGTGAATCATTGCTTGAGCCAAACCGACACGCTGTTTGTAACCTTTGGATAATTCCCCGATTTTCTTATGCTTTTCGTCGTTTAATCCGCATACCTTTACCATTTCGGCAATACGTTTTTGGATGTTTTCCTCGGGTACGCCTTGCAGTCTTGCTACAAAATCGAGGTAATCCAAAACATACATGTCCGTGTAAAGGGGATTGCTTTCGGGGAGGTATCCGATTTTTTTCTTGATTGCGTCGGGATCTTCGAGAATTGAGATTCCGTTGACTTTTACATCACCGTCGGATGGAGCCATAAAACAGGTGATGATTTTCATTGTGGTGGTTTTACCGGCGCCGTTGGGTCCTAAGAATCCCAAAATTTCACCGGTTTTTACTTCGAAAGAGATATCGTCTACAGCCCTTTGAGTACCGTACTTTTTGGTGATTTTTTCAACAACTATACTCATAACTAAATAATCCGTTTATTGAACTGGGCAAAATTATTTTATAGAACTCAATTTTTCAAACTCACCGGATGTGAGCAGAAGTAAAAATAAACAAGGTCATTCTACAATGACCAAACTAACATGGTTCCAATTTATTCTTTTTCTTTTAAAATTATTCCATCTTTGGACGCAATAACCAGTTGGGAACAAAGGTTAATGAATAAGCCGTGTTCCACAATTCCCGCTCTTTCATTTAATTTTTTGGATAGCTCAACCGGGTTTTCTATAATGCCGAAATTTGTGTCCAATATATAATTACCCTCATCTGTAACGAACGGGGAAGAACTTCCGCCTCTTAGGCTGGGAGTCCCGCCAATGGATTTCAAAAATTCTGATTCGGTAGTAACGGCCATTTTTACAACTTCAATTGGCAATGCCCATTTTTCTCCCAGATGCGTCGATAATTTGGTTTCGTCGACAATAATAATTTCTTTTTCTGAAGCTTGAGCCACTATTTTTTCCCTCAGCAAAGCGCCGCCGCCACCTTTAATCAAGTTCAAATTATCGTCAACTTCATCCGCTCCGTCAATTGTTAAATCGATGTGTGGATATTCTTCCAACTTCCCCAAGGGTATGTTCAAAGAATTTGCCAATTCCGCGGTTGCTTCCGAGGTTGGAATTCCGATAATATTACTTAATTCACCCTCACGTAGTTTTCTCCCGATTTCCTCAACTGCATATTTTGTAGTGCTGCCGGTACCAAGTCCGACAATCATTCCGGATTTAACAAAATCAACGGCTTTAAGTGCAGCTTCTTTCTTAAGTTCTTCTTGAGTTTTCATAATCTTCCCAAATTGAAAAAGCAAAGTTACTTCACTAACAAAGAAGATTCAACAAGTGAATTAGCTCTCACATCTTAAAAATTGAGGAATTGACTATTCTTTAGTGGAGGTTGAACTAAAAAGTATGATTTTACCGATTAAAAAATACAAAAGGGTACAAAATATCTTGTTTGTAATCTATTTAATTTTAATAATTTAGAAAAAAAAGTCTGTTTTATTTCGACTGAAAGTATTATTTTTTCGTTTGATTTTTTTTGATTCTTGAAAGGACATGGATTGAGCTAAGTTTTGGACAAAATTCTTCAAAATAATTCCGCCGAAATTTCCGAATCAGTTATCTGTTATCATTGCGGTGACGAATGCAATGACGACTCGATAAGAATTGATGATAAATATTTTTGCTGTAACGGATGTAAAACGGTTTACGAAATTTTATCGGAAAATGATCTGTGCGATTATTATCAATTAGAATCCAATCCGGGTATAAAGAAAGACCAATCTATTGTTCGAAATTTCGATTTTCTTGATGATCCCTCTTTTTCTCAAAACTTCATAGAGTTTACTTCAGAAACGATTACTTCTGTTGAATTTACCATTCCCCAAATGCATTGCAGTTCGTGCATTTGGATACTTGAAAATTTAAATAGATTGAACAATAATATTCTCTCTTCCCGTGTCGATTTTCTAAAAAAGAAACTGAATGTAAAGTACAATTCAAATTTGAAGTTGAGTGAATTGGCTCTTTTGCTCGATTCACTCGGGTATACTCCCGACCTTTCTCTGGAAGACGGCAAAAAAAAGAAACAGTTGGATAAGCAACTATACTATCAAATTGGTATTGCCGGATTTGCATTCGGAAATATTATGCTGTTATCCTTTCCGGAATATCTTTCACTCGGATCAACCGTAGAACCTTGGCTGAGGAGTTGGTTCGGTTATTTAAGTTTGATTCTTTCAATTCCCGTCTTGCTTTATAGCAGCAAACCCTATTTGGTTTCCGCATATAAAGGACTCAGAAATAAAATTGTAAATATTGATGTGCCTATATCGATTGGTGTACTTACTATATTCATTCGTAGTAGTTACGAAGTATTAACCGGAGCCGGGGCAGGTTTTTTCGATTCTTTTGCCGGTCTAATATTCTTTCTTCTAATCGGTAAATTGTTTCAAAATAAAACTTACGAATCGTTAAACTTCGAAAGAACTTACAAATCTTATTTCCCCGTATCAATTACTATCAATAAAAATAATGCGGAAACAACCATACCACTGGAAAAATTGAGAAAAGGGGATAGATTCATTGCAAAAAACGGCGAGATTATTCCGACCGATTCCGTTCTTTTAAGCCCGAGAGCTTTTATAGATTATAGTTTCGTAACCGGAGAAAGCGTTCCGGTTGAAAAAGTTAGCGGAGACATTATTTATGCCGGAGGAAAACAACTCGGCGGAAAAATTGAACTGGAAGCAATTAAAGAGGTAAGTCAAAGTTATCTTACAAAACTTTGGCAGAATACCGCATTCAGAAACGAAGAAAGTTTTTTGGACAATATAACAAACGTAGTCAGTAAATATTTTACTTTTGTTGTTATATCAATTGCTTTGATTGCAGCAGTATATTGGATGATTGAAGATCCGTCAAAAGCCGTTTTTGTCTTCTCCGCCGTATTGATTGTGGCTTGTCCTTGCGCTTTGGCTTTATCAATGCCTTTTACATTGGGCAACACAATGAGAATTTTCGGAAGGAATAAATTTTATCTGAAAAATGTTTACGTCATTGAAAGAATGGCAAATATTACAAATATAGTTTTCGACAAAACAGGAACAATCACAAAACCCGGTTCATCAAAAATATATTTTGAAGGTGAACTCGACGAAAAAGAGAAATTACTTGTAAAATCGGCTGTGGAAAATTCATACCATCCCCTCAGCCGGGATATTGCCAATTCATTACAAAGTTCCGAATTGATGCCGGCTGAAAATTATGAGGAGTTCCCGGGCAAGGGAATTTTGGTATCAATTAATAAGCATAAAATAAAAATTGGCTCGGCAAATTTTGTTTTAGGTTCAGCTGGCGGCAATAATTTATTCACCACGGAAGTTCATGTATCGATAGACGGCATTTATAAAGGGAAATTCATTTTCCGCAACAAAATACGTCCGGGATTCGATGAACTGATAAACAAGTTGAAGGGAAAATTCCAACTTAGTTTAATTAGTGGTGATTCCTCGGTAGACAGGGAAGAATTAAAAAATCATTTTCCTTCTTCAACTCTAATGCTTTTCGGGAAATCCCCGGAAGATAAATTGGACTTCATTAAAAAGCTCCAATTAACAGGCAAACGTGTTTTGATGGTGGGAGACGGATTGAATGATGCCGGAGCTTTGGCTCAATCTGATGTAGGTATTTCAATTACTGATGACATAAATAATTTTTCTCCGGCATGCGACGGTATTTTGGAAGGGAAAAAGTTTTCTAAATTTGCCGATTTCATTTTTTTCGCCAAAACGAGTAAAAATATTATTATTATTAGTTTTGTGATATCATTTATTTATAATGTCGTCGGGTTATATTTTGCCGTTTCGGGGCAGTTGAGCCCTTTATTTGCGGCAATTTTAATGCCTTTGAGTTCCATAAGCGTGGTTGTTTTTACTACAACCGGAGTTAATTTGGCTGCTATAAGGAAAGGATTAAAATAATGTCGGTAATTATAATTTTACTCGGATTTAGTCTTTTGGTTGCCGGAGGATTCTTGGTAGCATTCCTCTGGTCGGTTAAGAGCGGTCAAATGGACGATCAATATACACCGTCCGTTCGAATGTTGTTCGACGATGAAAAGAAGAATAAAGATAATTAAACATAAAAATACGGAGTTCCTTTTATGAATGTAGAAAAATTCCGATACGACAATAATATTGTGAAATACTTCACCTTTGCCACTGTGCTATGGGGCGCCGTGGGAATGTTGGTGGGATTGATAATTGCAATACAATTGTTCTTCCCTCAACTAAATTTAGATTTGCAATATGTTACATTTGGTCGTATTCGTCCTCTTCACACAAATGCAGTTATATTTGCTTTCGTGGGAAACGCTATTTTTGCTGGCGTTTATTATTCCCTCCAAAGGTTAACCAAAGCAAGGATGTTCAGCGATAAGCTTAGCTGGTTCCATTTTTGGGGTTGGCAAACCATTATTGTTTCCGCTGCAGTTACTTTGGTGCTTGGAATTACAACAAGTAAAGAATACGCCGAATTGGAATGGCCAATCGATATTATGATTGCAGTTGTATGGTTGGCATTCGGTGCAAATATGTTTGGTACAATTGCCAAACGTAGAGAAAAACATATGTATGTGGCAATTTGGTTTTATATTGCTACTTTCATCACCGTTACCGTACTGCATGTGGTTAACTCATTCGAATTACCGGTTGCGTTACTTAAAAGTTATTCTTTATACGCCGGTGTTCAGGATGCATTGGTTCAATGGTGGTACGGACACAATGCAGTTGCATTCTTCTTAACAACACCCTATTTGGGATTAATGTATTATTATTTACCGAAAGCAGCAAACAGACCTGTATACAGTTATAAATTATCAATCCTTCACTTTTGGGCTTTGATATTTATTTACATTTGGGCAGGCCCTCATCACTTGCTTTATTCTGCTCTACCGGATTGGGCTCAATCCCTTGGAACGGTCTTTTCGGTAATGTTGATTGCTCCTTCCTGGGGCGGAATGCTAAACGGATTATTAACTTTACGTGGTGCATGGGACAAAGTAAGGGACGATCCTATTCTTAAATTTTTTGTGATTGCGGTAACCGCCTACGGTATGGCTACTTTTGAAGGACCGATGTTATCACTTAAAAATGTAAATGCTTTCGCACACTTTACAGATTGGATTATTTCTCACGTTCACATCGGTGCTTTGGGTTGGAATGGTTTCTTAACCTTCGGTATGTTATACTGGTTGGTTCCCGTTATGTGGAATACAAAACTATATTCAAAAAAATTAGCCAATGTTCACTTTTGGCTCGGAACTTTGGGAATCGTTGTTTACGCCTCTTCAATGTATTGGGCTGGAATTGTCCAATCATTGATGTGGAAACAATTTACTCCAATGGGTGTATTGCAATATCCCAACTTTTTGGAAACTGTTATTCAAATCATTCCTATGTATATGATAAGAGCCACAGGTGGTTTGATTTACTATAGTGGAATGATATTGATGACCTACAACTTGATTAAGACAGCCAAACAGGGTTCATTCCAGAAAGAAGTGGAAGCAGAAGCTCCCGCATTGGTAATCGATAAAGATAAAATGAAAAAAGGTATGATCCACCGTTGGCTGGAAAAAAGACCTGTGCAATTTACAATCTTGGCTACCATAGCAATTTTGATTGGATCTATGGTAGAAATGATTCCTTCATTCCTTGTGAAATCGAATATACCTACAATTGAAAGCGTTAAGCCATATACTCCGCTGGAATTGGAAGGTAGAGATATCTATATAAGGGAAGGATGTAACGCCTGCCATTCTCAATTGATAAGGCCTTTCCGTTCCGAAACAGAAAGATACGGAGAGTATTCCAAAGCAGGTGAATATGTTTACGATCACCCCTTCCTCTGGGGAAGTAAAAGAACTGGCCCCGATCTTCACAGAGTAGGAGGCAAGTATTCCAACTTGTGGCATTATATGCACATGGAAAATCCTCGTTCTATGTCCCCGGGATCTATCATGCCTTCATATCCTTGGCTAATTGAACAGGATTTGAATACCGATTTGCTCAAGAATAAGATATCTGCTATGAGAACTCTTGGAGTTCCATACGAAGAAGGTTACGAAGAATTTGCTTTGGATGATTTAATGAAGCAATCGGAACAGATATCAGACGACTTGTTGAATAACGGAATTGTTGTTGAACCTCAAAAAGAAATTGTGGCTTTAATTGCCTACCTGCAAAGGTTGGGAACTGACATTAAAGCTGAGAATAAAAAATAAGGAAAAGATATGTTTTCGAATTATTTAAGTTCAATTGAAGAAGTTGCAAAATATCCGGAGTTTTCGCTCATTCTGTTTTTTGTGATATTTACCATTGTTGTAATCAGAACACTCAGAATGGACAAGAAACTTGTGGATGAAATGAGCAATATTCCGTTTAATTCAAATGAATCAGAAATTAAAGACGAGAATTAACATGAAAAAATATAGTTTAATCGCATTGTTATTATTTCTTTTTCAAGCGCCGATTTTTGCCGCCGGCGACGAAGCACGGGATCCGGCAGTAGCATATATACTCGGTTTCTCAATCCTATTGATTGTGTTCGTTTTATGGTTGGCTCTTGTTTATTCCGAAAAAAATGATGCCAAAGGGGAATATTTCTTAAGACCTCTGATTGTTCTTAAGGATAAAATTACCAAAGCCACTCCTTTGGATAGGGAAAAAGAAATTCTTATGGATCATGATTATGACGGAATTAAAGAATTGGATAACCCGGTTCCACCATGGTTCAATTTCCTTTTCTACGGAACAATAACATTCGGAATAATTTATTTGATATATTTCCATATTGTATTGGATTGGTCTTCGGCGGGGGAATATAATGCCGAGATGGAACAAGCAGCTATTCAAAAGGAAATACTTATCAGAAGCGGCGCTTTGGTGAACGAAGAAACTGTTACCAGACTTAATGATGTTGGTTCACTTACAAGCGGGAAAGAAATATTCCTTAAAAATTGTGCAACTTGCCATGGAAAGCAAGGGGAAGGACTTGTCGGTCCGAACTTAACCGACGAGTATTGGCTGCATGGCGGCGGAATTAAAAATGTATTCAAAACCATTAAATATGGTGTTCCGCAGAAAGGAATGATTTCTTGGGAAAATCAACTTGGACCCAAGAAAATTCAAGAAGTTGCAAGTTATATTTTATCACTACAAGGGACAAATCCACCCAACGCAAAGGCACCTCAGGGTGAAAAGTACACAGGGGAAAAAGCGGAGGAAAGTCAATCATAGATTAAATAGGAATAAATATGGAAAAGAAAGATTCCTATCGCGACTCTCTTTACACGGTTACAAAAGAGGGGGAGCGGGTATGGATTTATCCCAAGAAACCAAATGGCAGATTTTATACTGCCCGGACAATATTAAGTATATTTTTAGTGGCATTTTTAGTTGCCGCTCCATTTATTAAGTTTAACGGTCATCCTTTTATGCTGCTCAACATAGTTGAGCGGCATTTTATTGTTTTCGGAATCCCTTTCGGACCGCAGGATTTTTATCTTTTTGTGCTATTAATGATAGCCACATTCGTATCTTTGTTTCTGTTTACTGTGGTTTACGGAAGGATTTTTTGCGGATGGTTCTGTCCCCAAACAATATTCATGGAAATGATTTTCCGCAGAATTGAGTATTGGATTGAAGGGGATGCAAGACAACAAAGGGCTCTGAATAAAGCTCCATGGGATGCAAAGAAGATATTCAAAAAAACTTCCAAACAAGTAATATTTTTCGGAGTATCCTTCTTTATTTCGAATATTTTCCTTGCATGGATTATAGGCGGGGATAAATTAATCGATATAGTTACCGACCCGCCGTCTCAACATATAATGGGCTTAACATTAATTACTGTATTCTCGCTTGTCTTCTATGCCGTATTTGCTAGATTCAGAGAACAAGTCTGTACTATGGTTTGTCCTTACGGTAGATTACAAGGAGTTATGCTGGATCAAAATTCTATCGTTATTGCATACGACCATGTAAGAGGCGAACCCAGAGGAAAGATAAGAAAAGGAGAGACTGAAGATAATAAAGGGGATTGCATCGATTGTAAATTGTGCGTTGATGTTTGTCCTACAGGTATAGACATACGCAACGGAACGCAGCTTGAATGTGTTAATTGCACTGCTTGTATTGATGCTTGCGATGCTGTGATGGATAAAATCGGCAAACCGAGAGGATTGATCCGTTATGCTTCCAAAAATGAAATTGAAACAAAAATCCGGAAGATATTTACTCCTCGTGCTATCGGATATTCTATAGTGCTATTGATTTTAGCTGGAATTTTCACCGGTTTGTTTTTAAATCGTTCGGAAATTGAATTGACAATTTTAAGAACCCCGGGACTACTTTCCCAGGAACAACCGGGCAACAAGCTAAGCAATTTGTATGATATCCGCTTTACAAATAAAACTTTTGATTCCGTTAAAGTTGATCTTGTATTGCACGGTATAACGGGAGAGTTAAAACTTATCGGACACGATCTTCATGTAGCTCCCCAGGAAATAGCCGAAGGAAAATTTATGATTATACTGGACAAGGATTCGGTTAAAAAGGTATTAACGCCATTTACTATAGAAGCCAAAGTGAACGGACAAACTGTAGATGTTGTGAAAACATCATTTTTAGGAAACATAAAGAGAAAGAAGAAAGAATGAAATTCAATTGGGGAACAAATATAGCTATAGTATATATTGCCTTTCTGATTTTCAGTATCGGAACGGCAGTTTATTTCATGAATATGGATGTAAACTTGGTTTCCAGTGATTACTACGAACAGGAACTCCAATACCAGGACAGAATCAATAGCATTAACCGTGCTAATAAATTGGAAGAGAAAGTAACTATAGAGAACGGAGAAAAAGAAGTAAAGGTAATTTTCCCAAAAATATTTGACCATAAATTGATAACTGGAGAAATACATCTCTATCGGCCGTCGGACGAAAGGCTTGATCTGAAGTATGATATTAATCTCGATTCAACAAATATAGTTTCGATAGGGAAAGAGAAATTACTCCCCGGTTATTGGAAGATGAAAGTTGACTGGCGGGTGAAGTCAGTTAAATACTTCAATGAATTCAAAGTGTTTTTATGATATTTGAATCGTTAACCGGATTGGCAATAGGTTTTTTTGGTAGCTTTCATTGTATTGGAATGTGCGGGCCTATTGCCTTATCTCTTCCGGTGCGTTTCTCTTCAAATTTCAAAAACTTCCTTGCTGCCTTTATTTATAATACTGGAAGAATGCTAACTTATTCTTTCCTGGGTTTAGTCTTTGGTATATTGGGAAACCGTTTGGTAATTAGTGGTTTTCAACATGCATTGTCTATCTCTGTAGGAGCTATAATAATAATTTATCTTCTCATTCCGCAAACACTAAAGAATAGACTTCTGTTATTGAAACCTGTTTCTGCTTTTAATTCAAAAGTAAAAGCGAAATTGGGGAAATTTTTAAGCAAGGGTAAATTTACATCGTTATTAGTAATCGGGCTGTTAAACGGATTACTTCCATGCGGATTTGTATACATGGGGTTAGGCGGCGCAATTGCATTAGGCGATCCGGTTCAATCAATGTTATTCATGCTGTTTTTCGGATTGGGTACCTTCCCTGCAATGTTTGCACCGATAATATTAAAGAACAAATTCAGTCTTGCATCAAGACAAAGAATTACAAAGTTGCTTCCATATTTGGCATTCATACTTGGAGTGATATTTATTTTAAGAGGATTGAATTTAGGAATTCCCTATGTTAGTCCAAAATTAAATAGTATATCTACAGCACAAGAATATTGCCAACCAAAATAATTTGATATCGGATTGCTTATCTAATTTAAAATTCATAATTTTTTTTACTTAATAAAATATTACTCATAAAACCGATATTGTAACTATAGGGATTAAATGAAAACTTTATATTTGGTGCGACACGCAAAGTCGAGTTGGGAACACGAAGAATTAGATGATTTTGAAAGACCATTAAATAAAAGAGGTAAAAGAGACGCTCCATATATGGCAAGGCTTTTAGCCGATAAGAATGTTAAAGTAGACCTTATTATTTCATCGCCGGCATTGAGGGCATATTCAACAGCAAGGATATTCGCCAAGCATTTGGGGTATGCAAAAGAAAAGCTGAAAACAAATGAACTTCTTTACGATGCCAATGCAAGCGCCTTTTTTGATGTAATCCATTCGATAGATGATAAAGTTGATAGTTTAATGATATTCTCGCATAATCCGGGCATAACGTTTTTAAGTAATGCTCTTACATCGTCATTTATTGATAATATTCCTACTACAGGAATTTCGTGCATTGAACTCGATGTGGATTCATGGAAAGAAGTTGAAGCGGATAAGGGCAAATTATTATTTTTTGAATATCCTAAAAAGTATTATCACTGATTAAAAATTAGTGTAAGTTAAAAAATAATAGTAATTACCTTCGGTGCTGTGGGAAACTAAAAATTTAAAGGCAGCCAACCCATTCATATAATTTCCCCATAATCCTATTGAATATGAATTTAATGGTTTGCCGAAATTAAATTCAGTTTCCGATAAATATCCCAAATCGTATTTTAATATCGGGCCGAATTCCAAAGGAATTATAAATTCAAATGTTCCGAATGAATTCCGGTATTCAATGTTGCCAAAGAGAATTGCATCTGCGGAAAATCTGTTTTGAGTGTAGCCTGATAAATCATTTTCCCCACCCAAAAACTGAGCTTTGAAAAAAGGATATATGCCATAGGTTTTACCGAAACCACCTTGCAAGGAAATAGTACTGTTGGTATAAGAATGCTCTGTGTAATTAAACTGAAAATTGGTTGATACCTTAGAGAAGTTATTTAAATTGTCCAATATTTTGGGGAAGAAATTTATTTCCCCTTTTATAACAACTCCTTCAGTTGGAAGAAAAATATGGTCACGGTTGTCGTATTGAGTTGATAGATTTAATGAAATATTTCTGAATCGTCCTGTTCCATAATTACCATTAGGAAATGCGTTTAATAAATTCAGATTGGGAACGATTATTTCGGGGAATTCATATTCCATTCCTGCTTCGATAAAAAATCTTTTTGAATATTTATATTTCATGCTGAGCGATAGTCTGAATATTTCATTGTCCAACTGATATTTTTCCGAGTATTCCTCACCTTCATTGAAAGAAGTGTTTCTTCCAAAGCCATAATAATACGAAAATGCTCTTTTCGATTTATGAAAAATTATTTTTGTTTCTACCGGATATTGAACGTCGTTAAACACACCCTCTAAATTTATTCTGTATGAATTTGGCCGGCTGGAATAATCTCCCGTAAGGCTTATTTTATAATCGAAAGGAGCTAATCCAAAAGAGTATTTCGTAAAGACCGGACCTCCTCCAATTACAAAGCCTTCGGCACTTGTGATATTGGCAATCGGAAGGAATGTAAGATAGTTCCCTTTGTCAGTGTAACTATTTTTTTCTGGCAATTCTTTTGTTATGATTTTCAGATTTCCGTAATCAGAGTTTAGTACACCTGGTTTCTCAAACAAAACTATGTTTCCCGGGAAATCAAAAGAATCTTTTCTTAAGTCATTCTTATAGTGAATTGAATTTTTTCCTTCTCCACCAATTATTTTTAAATCTATATCATTTCTATTTCCGTGGCAGATCACTTTGTCATTCCCTTCCAATAAATATAATCTTACTTCTTTTGTTTTTAATTGTGTGAATGTTCTATTGATCAGCATTCTTTTTGTTTCATTTCCGGAGAAAACCTTTATAAATGTTTTACCCGGATACATATCCACACTAACAGAATCATCTTCATTCGTACAATAGATATCAGCATACCGATTAATGAAATTGAAATATTTATCGGAAAAATCGAGAAGTTGATTTCTTCTACTGTTTAATCTTTCGTATAAAATCTTGCCATACTTCTCGTATAGCTCCTTAGGTAATGACAGAATGGCCTTTCTAATATTCCGTTCATTTAATTGATGAGTAAAAAATAAGGTGACTTCCATCCATTGGTTGTAGTTTAATTTAGGTAATATTATTTGATCCAATTCCCTTGCTTGCCAGGTAATCTTCTTAATGTCGGGAAGATTTGAATCGAAACTTGTTAGCGGTAACACCAATGTTTCTCCGGAAAAGGGTATAAGTCCGTCGAAAATTGAAAATGATTTGCTATAGTCGGCTATAAAAGGTAAATATTTCCCTTTATCATTCAGCCAAAGAATGTTGGATTCATTTCTGTTCCATTCCCCAAGAATGATATCAAGCAATCTGCATTTTAAATATGTCCTGGCATCTACATTGTTCAGCAGTTTTAATCTTTCTTCGCCGGTAAGTTTGGATGATGTTATAAGTTTATCATAGTTGACAGTGAGATTTATTAGTATTCCCGGTTTATTCTCGTATTCATTTTCATCTTTCTTGTTATATATTACTACAATCTCCGGCGAAAAATTAAATCCGGAGAGATTATTCCAAAGGGAATAAGCAATTATTTCAGAAGCGGGGAATGTAATTGAAATTTGATCATGGAGTATGTTCGGAGAGAGGGATTGTTTCAGTTCATCAGGTAAGAATGCATCCTTGGATTTTTTCAAAGGAGAAAAGAAGTAGTCGTTACTATTCTTGTCTTTAAAGAGAAATGATGTTGTTCCGTTGAACAAAAATTTATTTACTAATTGATAATCCTTCGTAAAGTTTTTTGCGAATAACTTTTTAACTTTTACTTGTGTATTCCATGCATCCCGCCAATATTTCCCAAAGAATATTTTATGTAACGAACCGGCTTTTAAAGATGAATCCGGAATAATAGACAATGAATCACTTTGTCCATTGGCCTCAATAAAAAAGAGTAGAACTATTATCAATATTTTTTTGAACATCTACTTTACTATTTTACTAATCTCTTTGAATACCGGGGTGCCGCAAACTTCCAACAATTCAAACAAAACAGATTCCGTTGTGGTGATTTCGCAACCGTTGTTTTGCATCCTATTCAGTGCGGTTTTATAATCTATTTCTTTTCTTGAACTAACTGCATCTGCAATGACGTCAACCTGGAAACCATTTTCAACCAGATCGAGTGCTGTTTGTTGAACACACACATGAGTTTCAATTCCGCATAAAACAATTTGAGTTAAATTCTTATCAATCAATTCTTTGAACAATTCACCAGCGCCGGAACAACTGAAACTCATCTTTTGAATTGCATGCCCTTCCAATTCCGATTTCAGAATTTCAGCCGTTTCACCCAATCCTTTTGGATATTGCTCCGTAAAATAAATTGGAAGTTCAAGAGCCTTATAGCCTTTGATAAGCTTTAGACTGTTTTCAATAACCATCTCTTTATTCTGCATTACATTCAGTATTCTTTCTTGAATATCAATAACCAATAAAGCAGTATTTTCTTTCCGTAATATTTTTGAATTTCTTTTAATATCCATTGTTACTCCTTTAATAAATTGGGTCCATTCCATATTTACCACACACGTATATAGTAAGTAGTGTGGTAATATCAATTAGTGCTTTCTTTTCCTCATCAAGCGGGATAACAAGATCGTAAACATTTGCTACGAATTTCATGTTCTGAGTGATTTTCTTTAACTCTGCGTAAGTCGGCTCACCGTGCCAATCTGCCACTTTTCTAATAATAGTATTTTCGTTCCTTCTTAAGAAATCGTTAAATGTTATATAGTTAATCATCTTTTTATTTCTTGGTTTGCAAATTGCAATTAAGTCGTTAAAATATGCATCCCACTTTTTTGCCAATCCTTCGTTTGTATCGAGCATTAATGCATGTGCTTTTTCCAGAGTGAACTTTGCTTTTGTTTGGACTTTGAACTTTGGAACAACCGAATATCCGTCGTAACTCTTTTTTTTCGTATCGGGATCTGTATATTTCCATCTCCCCAGCAAAGTTTTAGGCGATTCAACGGAAATAACTTTATCCAATTCCGAATCGATAACAATATATTTACCTTTGGTAAAATTAACTACCGTGCACCAATGTTCCCAGTTATTTACGCTTAGAATAACAGGCAAGTTTTTTTTCAATTCCTTGTTTAATAATTTGCGGGCATCATCTCTGTTATCCGAATGAAAATATTTTAATTTACATTTATATCTTCGAGCTGCTTTAGCCAGACCAATTTCATCTGTCCCGGCCCACCAAGTGCTTCCGGCGGTAATTGAAATATCCCTTTCACTCTTAAAAACTCCTAACATCACCAATGCATATTTTAGAGCAAACGGCCCGCAACGGTATCTGTCCGGTTGTGGATAAAAACTCATATATCACCTGTATTTTGTAGATTATAAAAATAATAAATCTTTTGATAAGCATTGTTATTTTATTTACTTTGGGCATCAAAAAATTGTGGATATAATGAAAGTTGCAGTTGTATTTAATGAAGCTTACCCTGAATTAAACAGTGGTTATTTAACGGAATTCCCGAAAGATTTAGGATTCAAACCTTACTTCGACATTGAAGAAAGTGATCCGATTAAAGAGTTCGAAGATATTGCCAAGCGATTAAGAAGGGTTGGATACGAAGCCTACATCTTGAATATACTTGACGATTACAGATTATTCCTAGAGGATTATAAAAAAAATAAACCCGACGTAATTTTTAATTTTGTTGAGATTTATAAGGACTATGCAACTCTCGAAATGGCATTTACGGGTTTGTATGAACTGCTCAAAATTCCGTATACCGGAGCTCCGCCTGTTACATTGGGAACTTGTCAGGATAAAGAGTTAACTAAAAGAATCTTGCAAGCCAATGATATTCCAACACCCAGATTTCAATTGTTTGATGAAATACAAGAAAACTATGAAGTAAAAATAGATTATCCGATTATCATCAAACCTGCAAAAGAGGACGGCAGCGTAGGCACGGAGAATGATTCGATTGTGAATAATTATGAAGATTTTAAAAAACGTGTTGATTTGATAATTAATGAATATGAACAACCCGCTCTTGCCGAAGAGTATATTGACGGCCGGGAATTGAACGTTGCTGTTTTAGGGGACGAGGAATTAAAAGTATTACCTATAAGCGAAATTGATTTTTCCCGGATGCCGGATCATTTACATAACATAGTAAGTTATCAAGCCAAATGGGATCCACTCCACGAAGCATATCATAAAACAATTCCAATTTGTCCGGCGCGTTTACCCAAAAAAGTGGAAGAAAAAGCGAAAGAGATAGCGCTGAAAGCTTTCAGAACAATGGGGTGTCGGGATTATGCAAGAGTTGATATGCGACTTAATAAAGAGAAAGAGTTATACGTTTTGGAAGTCAATCCGAATCCTGATCTTACTGAAGATGCCGGATTCATGCGTTCGATGAAACATGCGGGATATTCATATCAGCGTGCATTGAAAACCATTGTGGATTTTGCGGCAAAGCGCGGAGGATTACTCTAAAAACAAAAGCCCCGCAACGGGGGCTTTTATCATGAATTGAATTCTCTAATTATTTTCTGTATTTCCGCTTCAGTAATTCCTTCTCCAAATATTTTCTCACCATTTGTTTTCTTTACCTGTGTGTTTTGCGGTGAGTAAACGGGGTTTCCTGCCCTTGCCTTTAATCTTTCTTCGATTGTATTCATGAATGAACCTGATTGAGCAGGGACATTATATTGATGGTTGGGGATGTTGTTAAATGAAGATACGGCATCTCCCGGATTCATCGGATTAGTTTCGAAAGCAAGTGTTTTAATATTTATTAAATGTCTTGCGGATACATTTTCCGAAACAATCGAACCTCCCCATGTTCCCGGGCCCAAAGTCATGGAAGGGGTTAATTTTGTTGTATATCCAACCGCACCCACACTGGAAGGCGTATTTACGACTATTCTGAATGCAGGTTTCTCAATTGCAAATTTCATTATGATTTCTTTGTCGTTCGAATGAATTGCAAGAGTATGTCCAATACCTCCAAATTGAAGGAGTTCAATGCATCTGTGACAACCTTCGAGCCAACCGTCTACTGTATAGAAGGCCAAAATTGGTGAGAGTTTTTCAATTGATAAAGGTTCTTCCTTTCCAACAGTTTCACAAAACGCAACTAATACTTTTGTGTCTTCCGGAACATTTATTCCCGCATAGTTTGCTATCCAAGTAGCGGGTTTTCCTACTATATCAGCGTTCAATTTAGCGCCTTTTGCAATTGTGCCTTCCAACTTTGCTTTTTCTTCGGGATTCAAAAAATAAGCGCCTTGGCTTTTTGCTTCAGCAATCACTTGTTCAACAATCGGTCTGTCAACAATCATTGCCTGTTCGGAAGAACAGAGAGTGCCATTGTCGAATGTAGTTCCGAAAATAATATCCGCGACCGCCTTTTTTACATTTGCAGTTCTTTCAATAAAAGCCGGTACGTTTCCTGCTCCAACTCCGTAAGCCGGATTCCCCGTACTGTAAGCAGCCCTTACCATAGCAGTAGAACCCGTAGCTAAAATTACAGAGGTATTTCTGTCCTTCATTAATGCCTGGGTCCCTTCCATAGATGGGATAGTCATACAGTGGATTAAATCTTTCGGTGCGCCTGCTGAAATTGCTGCATCATTCATCACCTTTATTGCTTCCTTTGTGCATTCAATAGCCTTTGGGTGAGGGGAAGCAACAATGGCATTTCTTCCTTTAAGTGAAATAATTGCCTTAAACATTGCGGTGGAAGTCGGATTGGTTGAAGGAATCAATGCGGCTACTACACCCATTGGTTCTGCAATTTTTACAATTTTACCGTTTTCCCTTACGTCGATAACTCCAACGGTTTTTAAATCTTTAATCGATTCCCAAACCCACTTAGTACCGAATTCGTTTTTAATTTTTTTATCGGTCCATTTACCAAATCCGGTTTCCTCGTGTGCCATTTTGGCAAGACGTTCGGCTTCTGCGTATCCTGCATCCGCCATGGCTTTCACCACTTTGTCTACCTGTTCTTGAGAAAAATATTTGAATTCCAATTGAGCTTCTTTTGCTCTTTTAACTAAATCCCTAACTTCCTGAATGGATTGTAAATCTTTATCAATCATCTTTTCTTCCTCTTGTAAAAATCAGCTTCAAAATATATGAATTGATGAGTAAATAGGCAAAGTGATTTGAAATTGTGACAAAATATTTTACAATCAAAAAAAAATTTGTTAAGAATTTCATAATGCTTTAACTTTCATAAAACAAAGAAAGTTATTTATGAAAATCAAAAATTTAATCGCCCTAATTTTAGTATTAATAGTCTCACAAAATTGTAAACTGAATTCACCAAATCAACCGGAATTGCAAACCAATTTGGGTTATGTGTATGTAACTTCCAATGTAGAAGGTGC
>CAZULK010000023.1:0-28352 GCA_964621225.1 uncultured Melioribacteraceae bacterium
TTGTCAATAGCTTAACGTTAGAAGATTTGATGGGCAAGGAAGAAGAACTCTTCAGGAAAGTAGAGGTTTAAGTTAAATAATCCATTCATATTCAACCCCTTTAGGGTTGTGAAAATCATTTATGTGCCGTGGCTATTCACATTCAACCCCTTCGGGGTTGTATTATTCCCATCATCCCTTGATATTCATATTCAACTCCTTCATGGTTATACTATTTTCTATCATCCTTGTTGTATATATTCAATTCCTTTGGGGATGCATATTTTCTCAATGTATTCATTTGAATCTGTCAACTTATATTTCTTGCCCAATCACCGACTATTGTTATCTACCGTGCATAAAAATAGCCGGGTAACAACGCCCGGCTAAATTTTAATTGCTATTCTCTATTAAAATGTATTACAATTATTTCATAAGTATCATTTTTTTCGTCGAACTAAATCTTCCATGTCTTAAAGTATAGAAGTAAATTCCGCTTGAAAGATTTTCTCCGTTAAATTCAATTTTATAATTTCCTGCTGTTTGTCTATCCGAAACCAGAGTACTTACTTCATTGCCTAAAATATCATAAATCTTTAGCGTCACATATCCTTCTTTAGGTATTGAATATGAAATGGTTGTTGACGGATTAAAGGGATTTGGATAATTCTGATCCAACTCAAATAATTTTATAATACTATTTTCATCATTTGTGCCGCTGGTAGAACTTATGTGACCTCTTCCACCCCCGAATTTGGAGAAATGATAAGCCTTAAATCTGACTTCTGTGGGAGTATTAATTGTTTCAATGTGCTGGGGATCGAAACGGTCATCTCTGATATATGCAAAACCCAGATCATCTTTATTTAAGTTTAACGCTTTAAATATTTGAATCAAGCGATCCGATTTCGGCAGTTTGTATCCGAAAAATTCTCCGGCTTTGAAGAAATAATCGCCCGATACCGGTACTCTGCCGGGATTTTTAAACACTTTCACTGCCATTACAAAGAACAATCTTTCATTAAAATAGCTTGGAGCGTAACCGTCTTTTTTATTGAAAATTAATCTAATGGATAAAACAATGTCTTCGTCCGTTAGGTCTCCGAAATAAAATGAACTCCCCACAAATGCGTCGTACAAAAATTGAATTACAGGAAAATTGGAATTAAAATCATGGGGAGGAATTGTATAAGTCGAATCTTCGTAAACTCTTCCGGTATCAATCATTACGGAATATTCAATAACAGAATCCCTAACTGCTACTCCAAAGTCGAAAGCATAACTGCCTTGTGCAAATGAAATTGACGACAGAAATAGAAAAGTAATCACAATGTATAATCTTTTCATGATATCCTCTCGGTATATTAAAACTTACAAGCCTAATTTAATTGAATACGGCTTGATAAGTTTTGTTACAAATCACATTTTGGGGTGTATAAGGAAATGTTTTATTTTGGGGTTTAATTTTCTGGTAAAATGAAAAAACTATTTATTATACTATATATTGTTGTTGCTGGACTATCATTTGCTCAAAGCGGCATTAAGATTGGGCGATTGAAGTATCATGGCGGAGGTGATTGGTACAATGATCGTTCTGCTGAAATTAATTTGCTCCGCTTTGTAAAGGAAAAATTGAATTTAGAAACGGAACCTGAATATAATTATGTTGAAATCGGTAGTGCAGAAATGTTCTCTTATCCGGTCCTGTTCATTACCGGGCACGGCACAATAAAATTTTCCGATAGCGATATTCAGGCATTGAGAGATTACATAAATAAAGGTGGATTTATTTACGCCGACGATGATTACGGCATGGACAAATCTTTCCGGAAGGAAATAAAAAGAGTGTTTCCTGAAAAAGAATTAGTGGAACTCCCATTTAATCATGAAATCTATCACATTTATTACGATTTTTTTAATGGACCGCCCAAAATACATGAACACGACAATAAACCACCGAAAGGATATGGTATTTTTGTAAATAATAGATTGGCTCTTTATTACACTTACGAGAGCAATCCGAGTGACGGATGGGCTGATCCGGACGTTCATAACGATCCTCCGTACTTGAGGGAGAAAGCATTGCAATTTGGATTAAACATAATACTTTATGCAGTGACAAACTAAATGAATGAAATTAAAAATTATAAAGTTGATTTAGAGAAAAGACTGCACGGCTTGTATTTCAAGCAGGTGTTGCTCTCTTTGTTGTCTGTATCATTAAAAGCTGCCGGATTATTTATTTTTTTGATTTTGATGTTTGTGCTGGCGGAATCTATTGGTCATTTCAATTCAATAGTGCGAAGCCTATTTTTCTTTTCTTCAATTCTTATACCTGCCGGTTATTTATTATTCAATTTTTATAAAGAGTTGGTTGTTGAACATCATTTATTCTCCGGACCGAATTACGAAGAACTTGCAATGTTCGTGGGGTCAAAAATAGATTGGATAAAGGATGATTTAAAAAATGCATATCAGCTTGTAAACTCTAAAGGACAGATTCATTCCAATGAGTTAATCAATGCCGCATTCAACGAGGTTTATAATAAATCAAAATCGATTAAATTTTCTTCCCTGGCAGATAATGATAAAATATATAGTTCGGCAAAAATTAATTTACCAATAATACTTTTGTCATTTGTGTTTTTATTCTCTCCCTTTTCTCAATCGCTGAACAGGGTATTAAATTATAAGACAGAATTTATTAAGCCTCCTAAATATAGTTTTTCGGTTAAACCCGGAAATGTTAGAATTACCAAAGGAGAAGATGTTCCCATAAAAATAAAAGTATTCGGCGGCACGCCTGATGAATTAAATTTTAATATCAAAAGAGAAAGCGATTATCAGTTCGAGGCGATTAAGCTGCGAAGGGATTCGACCGGGAATTATTCTTATGTAATTGGAAGTGTCGTTCAATCATTCGATTATTTTGTTCAAGTGGGGGATGTACAAAGCAAAACGTACTCTATTCAAGTTATTGATAGACCGGTAATCAAAGGGATAGATCTAACCATTACTCCTCCATCTTATTCGGGTTTGCCCAAAAGAGTGCAAAAAGATAACGGTAACATTTCCGCTCTTGCCGGCGCTAATGTTAACTTAAAGATTATTGCCGATAAACCATTAAAGGAAGCCAAAATAATTTTTTCCGACAGTACAAAGAAAAGTTTTGATTTGTCCAACAATGAAGGTTCTATCGATTTTACTATTTCTAAAAACAGAGATTATTTCATAAGCATAAAAGATACAAACGATATAGCTAATGCAAATCCTATACTTTATTCAATAAACATTATCCCGGATTCGAATCCGTTTATTGAACTCCTTAACCCGCGTGAAGATATTTTGCTTGGTGAAACGGATGTTGTTCCTATCTTATCGAAGATAAGCGACGATTATGGGTTTAAAAAATTATTGTTAATGTATAAGTTGAGTCAGTCGAATTTCAAATCAGTGGACTCAACCTTTAGGAGTGAACCAATAAAAATAGTAAGGAATAAAAAGGAACAGGAAATCCTATACGAATGGGATCTTTCTAAGCTTGCATTAACGGAAAATGATGTGGTATCATTCTATTTAATTGTGTACGACAACGATTATGTGAATGGTCCGAAAACAGCAAAGACGAAGATTATAAACATCCGGGTTCCCACGCTGGACGAGTTATTTGCTCAAGCTGATAAAAAAGGGGAGGAAACTGTTGAGGATTTGGAGGAAACATTCAAAGAAGCTGAAAAATTAAAAG
Source organism: uncultured Melioribacteraceae bacterium (assembly GCA_964621225.1). Lineage (GTDB taxonomy): Bacteria > Bacteroidota > Ignavibacteria > Ignavibacteriales > Melioribacteraceae > CAYNUJ01. The sequence goes on from CAZULK010000023.1 coordinate 3,725, forward strand.
ATGAGTTTCAAAAGCTTGCCAATGAGTTGAAAAGAAAAGAGCAAAAAGTAAATTGGGAAGAAAAAGAGAAACTTGAACAGACAGCTAAAAAATTCGAAGAGCTTCAAAAAAAGATTGAAGATGTAAAAAAGAAAATTGACGATATCCAAAAATCATTGGAAGAAAACAAACTCCTCTCTCCGGAAACACTCGAAAAATATAACGAACTTCAAAAATTATTCGATGAATTAACTTCCGAAGAGATGAAAAAGGCGATGGAGCAAATGCAAAATTCGTTAAGTCAGCTCAACCGCAATCAGATACAGCAAAGTCTGGAAAACATGAAGTTCAACGAAGAGATGATTAAGAACAGTCTTGAAAGAACTATTAATTTATTAAAGAGAATACAGATTGAACAGAAACTCGACGAGCTAATTAAGAGGACAGAAGAAATAAAGAAGAAGCAGGAGGAACTGAAGAATAAAACCCAAGAAGCACAAAGCAATGCGGAAAGGGAAAAATTAGCAAAAGAACAGAATGCATTGAAAAAGGAATTGCAAAGATTAAAAGAGGAAATGGATAAACTTCAGGATAAGATGAATGAAGTAAAAGATATGCCGAAAGATGAAATGGCTAAAACAAAAGAAGAATTCGAAAAACAAAAAAACGAATCCCTTTCCGAAGAATCGAAAGAAAAAATTCAATCGGGTGATATGAAATCCGCTTCACAGCTGCAACAGCAAATTGTTAAAAATATGCAACAGATGAAAAGCCGGCTTTCCCAAATGAAAAAGGGAATGCAGATGAAAAATCAGATTCAGACTATGGCTGATATGATGAAAATCATTAACGAATTGTTGGAGCTTTCGAAAAAAGAAGAGGCATTAAAAAACAAAACCGGTAAGTTAAGCGGAAACAGTCCGCAACTGGGTAAAATTGCGCGCGAGGAATATAAACAGATAAACTCATTAAATAAAGTTATTAATAAGGCTGTGGATTTATCACAAAAGACTTTTGCCATAACACCGGAAATGGGCAAGGCAATGGGAATGGCTCGTAATGAAATGGCGCAAGCTATTTCGGAAATGCAAAACAGAAATAGCCAATTGGGTGCAAAGCATCAGAACGGGGCAATGAAGTACTTAAACGAAGCTGCTCAGCAAATGCAAAACTCTATGGCTAATATGATGAATCAATCCGGTGGCGGGATGATGAGCTTAATGCAGCAGATGCAGCAGCTTTCGCAAAGACAAATGAATCTGAATCAATTGACCAAGATGATGCAAGGCGGCAAGCTGACAATGGAACAGATGGCACAAATGCAAAGACTTGCAAAAGAACAAGAAGCATTGAAAAAATCTCTAGAAGAATTGAACGAAGAGATAAAGAAAAAAGGTAGCAAGAGCAAATTAACCGGAAATTTGGAAAAAATACTTGATGAAATGAAAGAAGTTGTGAAGGGAATGAACACCGGTAAAATTGACGATGAATTGATAAAAAAACAGGATCGAATTCTTTCCCGAATGCTCGATGCGCAAAGGTCGATTAACGAAAGGGATTATGAAAAGAATAGGGAATCTGTTGCCGGCAAGGAATTTAATTTGAATTCCCCTCCCGAAGAATTACTTAAAACAGAAGAAGGGAGGAATATTTTAAGGGAAAGATTGATGAAAGCTATTCAAGCCGGTTATGCAAAGGATTACGAGGAGTTAATCAGAAAGTATTTCAAGGAGTTGGAAAATATATACAAAGAAGAAAAATAAAGCCGGCATCCACCGGCTTTTTTTATAATTTTATGTTTTCGTTCTTCTTTAAAGATTCCGCCGCCAATTCTTTTTTATATTCAAGAAATTTTGAATAGAGTTTTTCATCGGCTTGTGCAAGAATTTGAACTGCCAGTAAACCGGCATTTTTAGCGCCATCAATTGCTACTGTTGCAACAGGAACACCGGAAGGCATCTGAACAATCGAATAGAGGGAATCAACTCCGTTCAATGTTTTTGATTTTATCGGAACACCGATTACGGGTAAAGCAGTAAATGCAGCAGTAACTCCCGGAAGGTGTGCAGCTCCACCAGCTCCGGCAATAATAACTCTCAGTCCTCTTCCGTATGCCGATGATGCATATTCTTCCAATCTGTCCGGGCTTCTGTGTGCCGAAATGATGTTCACTTCGAATGGGATATCGAATTGTTTCAGGACTTCCCAAGCCTTTTGCATCACGGGCAAATCCGAATCGCTTCCCATCAATATTCCTACTTTCGGTTTGTTATCCATTTGATTCCTTTCTTTAATTTTTGCTTTTAAATAAATAAAGAATTAAGTGATCAAAATATATATCTTTGCAAATTAAAATGAGTAGAAAATGAAAATAGCTTATATATCAAGCGAAATATATCCTTTTGCTAAAACCGGCGGACTTGCCGATGTTGCAGGCTCGCTTCCGTTAGCCTTAAGTAAAAACGGTTGTGAAGTAAAGTTGTTTATGCCGCATTATTCGGTGATTGATAATAAAAAGTTTAATATTAAAAAGCTCAACTTGCCTCTCCCCGGAATTCAAATGGGAAACGAAGATGTTAAATTTTCTGTTTATCACTGTAAATTGGCAAATTCAGAAGTAGAATGCTATTTTATTCATAACGATAATTACTATAAGCGGGAAGAGATTTATACCGAAGACGAGGATGAAGCCGATAGATTTATTTTCTTTTCCAAAGCAGTGATGGAGTTGATTGTTGCCCTGAATTGGAGTCCCGATATTTTGAATGTAAATGATTGGCAAGCATCACTTGTTTCTTATTATTTAAATGTGAAATATTCACAAAATGAAATATTCCAAAACACCCGTTCTGTATTAACCATTCATAATATTGGCTATCAAGGTATATTCAATAAGACAAAACTAACGGTAGCTGATATTCAAAAAGAATTGTATTATCCGGGAGGGCCTGCGGAATACTACGAAGATGTAAATTTTCTTAAACTCGGAATACTATATTCCGATTTAATTAATACCGTTAGCAGAACTTATGCAGAAGAGATATTAACAGCCGAATTCGGCGCCGGTTTGCAGGGCGTTTTGCTTGAAAGAAGGTCGGAAATATTTGGAATTCTTAACGGTATTGATGAAAATGTATGGGATCCGAAAAAAGATAAATTCATTAAGAAAAAATATTCTTTCGATACTATTGAGAACAAGGTTGAAAATAAAAAACAACTCGCCAAAGAGATGGGGTTTAAATTCAATGCAGGCACACCTGTAATTGCAATGGTTTCCCGGATGGCAACTCAAAAAGGATTCGATATATTGATTGATACCTTTCCGTATCTTTTGGAAGAAAATGCGGTTTGGGTTATTTTGGGCAGCGGAGAGGAGGAATACGAAAATTTCTTCCGAAATGCAGCTATAGAGAATCCGGACAAAGTATTTGTCCACATTGGATATAACGATAAATTAGCACATTTAATTGAAGCGGGTTCGGATATTTTTCTGATGCCGTCGCATTACGAACCATGCGGATTAAACCAGATGTACTCCTTAAAATATGGTACCGTTCCGGTGGTACGAAAAACCGGTGGTCTGGCCGATACGGTTTTCGATTGGGATGAAATGAAAGCATACGGTAATTATGAAGGGAACGGCTTTTCTTTTGAAGAGTATAATGGCTTTGCTTTGAACGATGCTGTCAAAAGGGCTCTTCAATATTTTGAACTGAAAGAGGTTTGGCGGACTCTTCAGAACAACGGTATGTCAATGGATTTCAGTTGGAATAAATCTGCCATTAAATATTTAGCACTTTATAGAAATGCTTTAGGAAAAGAGAGGCAACAGGTTAAATGAAATTTTTGAATTTTCTGATTTTTTTCTCGATTGTACTTACCATTCATTCGGCTATTAATTATTACATTATTCGAAGGGGATTGGAAATAATTCCTTTGGGCTCCCCATTGAGAAAGTATTTTGTGATGATTGTGATTTTTCTTGCAGCATCATTTGTTATAGGGCGTATACTCGAAAACTTTACTATCAATATTTTTACTTCTTCTCTGATTTGGATAGGTTCTTTTTGGCTGGCTATAATGACATATCTATTCCTGAGCATTTTAGTAATTGATTTAATCAGAGTGGTGAATCATTTCATAAATATTACTCCTTCATTTATTACCAATAATGTAAACCAGTTCAAACAATGGATCGGAATATTTGTGTTGGGATTAACATCCGTAGTTGTTATTACGGGGCATATAAATACGCGGATAATTAATACAAAAGAACTGAATATCAAATTGCAAAAAGATGGCGGTAATCTTAAAAAATTAAGAGCTGCTGTTTTTTCGGATATCCATCTCGGTACAATTATTGGCCGCACACATCTTCAAAAAATTCTGAAAATATTAGATGAAAAGAAACCCGACATTATTTTAATTCCCGGAGATATTATAGACGAAGACATTAAGCCTGTATTAAAATATAATATTGGCGAGGTCTTGTTGAAATTCAAAGCCAAATATGGGGTTTATGCCGTTACCGGCAATCACGAATACATTGGCGGGGTTAAGAATGCAAAAAAATATTTGGCTGAACACAATATTAACTTACTAAACGATGAGTATAAATTAATTGATTCATCATTTTATTTGATTGGGAGGGAAGACCGTGCAATCACTCAATTCAACGGCGGGAAACGAAAAGAGTTGGGAGAAATTATGGAAGGGATTGATAAAGCCAAACCAATGATTTTAATGGATCACCAACCATTCAATTTAGAGCAAGCGGAACAGAATGGAATAGACCTTCAATTGAGTGGACACACTCATCACGGACAACTTTGGCCATTCAATTTTATCACAAAAGCCGTTTATGAATTAAGCTGGGGATATTTACAAAAAGGGAATACTCATTATTATGTATCCTGCGGAATAGGGGGATGGGGACCTCCCGTAAGAACGGGCAGCAGACCTGAGCTGATAATATTTAATATTGAATTTGAATAACCGGTGTTTATTCCAGTCTTACACTTTTTACATTGTTAATAAATTTAGTTAATTTATCTTTATCTAACTTGCCTTCTATTCTTACACCCGAACAAATATCCACTCCGTATGGTTGCACTTTCGATACGGCATCGACCACATTATCCGGGGTTAATCCTCCTGCTAAGAAAACCGGGGAATTCACCTCTTCAACCAATTGCTTTGATATTTCCCAATTATGAGTTTTCCCCGTTCCACCGAGTTTCCTAACTTCGGCATAAGGATCTCCGGAGTCGAGTAGTATTGCATCAACATATTCATCAATAGCCATAGCTTGTTCAACTGCAGATAAGTTTTGAACATGAATCACTTGAACAATTTTTATTTGAGGGAGACTTTTTTTAATGAATTGGTAAGTGTTTGTCGGTACCGAATCGACCAACTGTATCCCCGTTGTACCGCATCTTTTGGCTTGCTGAACAATTTCTACTGCGTTTATTTTGCTGGTAAGTAAAAATGTTTCAATGTTTTCGGGTATGCTTGATGCTATTTCGATAATTTTATCTTCATCTATCACTCCGGGGCCACTAGGCATTTCAGACACTAGCCCTAAAATATCAGCTCCGGCCTCTATGGCCATTTGAGCTTCGTTTATATTTTGTATGCAGCAGATTTTAATTTTCATAATTAAAAGTAAATTGATAAAACCAATTTAGCTTGAAAAGGAGAAAGGCTGAATGATTCATCGGTGGTTACCGTCTTAGACACCGCAAAATCTTCATTAACCTTTTTATTGTATATTAAAGATAAAGAATATTCACCGCCGAGTGAGATTCCTTCCGACAGATAATATTCAACTCCTACACCCAAATTTGCTCCCAAACCAATATCCGTTTCTTTATTTGTTCTGTCCGGTCCGCTGGGATTAATCCAATCCGATTTTGTCATCTTATAACTATAGTCCAATAAAGGTCCGCCATAAACAAAAAAACTTGTCCTTTTGTGAGCAATTATATTCAATATATAATCAATAGAAAGTCCAACCTTAAAATAATCTCTGTTGGTTTTTATAATAGTGGAATCATCTTCTGTAGATTCAGACGGTGAACCGGAGCCATAAAAAATTGTTGAAACTCTTAAAGCATTATCATTTTGAAGAAGAATTAAATCCGAAAGGGAATATTGTTCATAATTTGTAAGCATGAGATTGCTACCTATGCCAAATTGTAGAGCATACTTGTAATTATCTTCTTCTTGAGCTTGGATTTGTATTGCGATTAAAAAAACAAGAAAAGTGAAAAATATTTTTTTCATAATGCTGCCTCGGTTGTAAAAAAGAATACATTATTTTTATTATGATAAAAGTAGGAAAGTTTTTATTTTAGTCAAAATTATTTTAAATCTATTATTAAAGACGGTATGGAAGTATATTCTTATTTACAAAAAATAATAGCTAAAAAGGGCGCTGCATATTTAATTCTGATTGATCCGGATATTACAGATAAGATTGATTTGGAAAAATTTGTATCGCAAGCGGTGCAAGCGGGAGTTGACGGATTTTTAATTGGCGGTAGTCTATTAATCTCAGGCGATCTTGATTCAACAATCAAAAGAATTAAAGAAAAGACGGATATTCCTGTAATTATTTTCCCCGGAGGAGTGGAACAAATATCTCCTTTTGCAGATGCGATACTTTTCATTAGTTTAATAAGCGGAAGAAACGCCGATCAAATTTTCGGCAAGCATGTTTTGGCCGCACCTCGAATTAAAAAAATGAAATTGGAGGCAATCAGTTGTGGTTATATGTTAATTGAATCGGGTAAACCCACAACCGCACAATATATTTCGGGTAGCAATCCAATTCCAAGAAACAAACCTGAAATTGCCGCTGCCACTGCAATGGCTGCCGAAATGATGGGGATGAAGTCCGTGTATTTGGAAGCAGGATCCGGAGCTGAATTTTCTGTGCCGGAGGAAATGATTGCTGCGGTAGCTCAATCTGTTGATATACCTGTAATTGTAGGCGGAGGAATACGAACGCCGGAAGACGCTGCTAAAAAAGTAAAGGCCGGAGCAAAAATTGTAGTGACCGGGAATTATTTCGAAAGTGAAGAGAATTGGAATTTGCTTAATGAATTTTCTTCCGCTATTCATTCTCAATCATAATTTTTAGCTTATTCATCCAGAATTCTTTAAATTTGGAATCAATTAACTTGTTCTATTTATTTAAAGGGATTTTTGTTGATTCACTGGAATGTTAGTCCTGAAATATTTTCGATAGGTCCACTATCCATTAGATGGTATGGACTTCTATTCGCTACATCTTTCATCCTCGGATTTCAAATCATGACCAAAATCTTCAAAGAAGAAGGTAAAAAAGAGGATGATTTGAATGACTTGTTATGGTATATGATTATCGGAACTGTTGCCGGTGCAAGGCTGGGACACTGCTTGTTTTACAATCCCTCTTATTATTTGTCAAATCCCATGGAAATATTGATGATTTGGCATGGCGGACTTGCAAGTCATGGTGCAGCAATAGGAATTCTTTTATCTCTTTATTTATATTCAAAAAAGAAAGCGGATCAGTCTTTCCTATGGATATTGGACAGAGTCGTGATTACCGTTGCTCTAGCAGGATTTTTTATAAGAACAGGAAATCTTTTCAATTCCGAAATAATTGGTAAACCTACTGATGTACCTTGGTCGTTTGTTTTCGAGAGGATAGACAATATACCTCGTCATCCCACTCAAATTTATGAAGCAACTGCATATCTATTGATATTTTTATATCTCATAACACTTTATAATAAATATGGCGAAAAAATTAAGGAAGGATTTCTCTTCGGTTTGTTTTTAATAACAGTTTTCGGATTCAGGTTTTTTGTGGAATTTTTCAAGGAAGTCCAAGAAGGGTGGGAAAGAGATTTGGCTTTGGATATGGGACAAATTCTCAGTATCCCTCTTGTTATTGCCGGGATATTAATTTTATATAAACTTAAATTTAAAATTACTGATAGTGTTCAATCCAAGGAGTAATATGAAAAGGATAGTTATTTTATTGATTGGAGTCATTCTTGTATCTGCTTGTTCAGTGGATAAAAATGGATACAATCCCGAAACAGATACATTAAGATTCACGGGTGAATTACACCTCCGGAATATTAAGCAATTAACTTTTGGTGGAAATAATGCCGAAGCATATTGGAGCTTTGACAATAAGCAACTAATATTTCAATCCGATTGGAGTAAAATCAACCCGCAAGGCTGCGATCAAATTTTTGTGATGAATGCCGATGGTAGCATGTTGAGCAATGGAAAGCAATATCAATTGGTTTCCACAGGCAAAGGTAGAACAACATGTTCCTATTTCTTGAAGGACGGAAGAATCATTTATTCATCAACTCATGCTGCAGACGAAAAATGTCCCGAAACAGTTATGTTTTCCGGCGGACGATATGTGTGGCCTATTTATAGAACTTATGACATTTATACCGCAAATGCCGATGGCAGCGATTTAAAATTATTAATTGGTGGTGACGGTTACGATGCAGAGCCGACCGTTTCTCCCGACGGCAAATATATTGTGTTTACCTCCACACGTTCCGGTGATTTAGAATTGTGGAGATATGAAATTGCGACAGGGGAATTGCTTCAGTTAACAAATACTTTGGGATATGACGGTGGAGCATTTTTCTCCAGAGATTCAAAAATGATTGTTTGGCGGGCGAGCCGTCCCACAGGGGAAGATGCAAAAGTATACAAAGAATTACTCTCTCAATATCTGGTTGAACCAAAAGCTTTAAATATTTTTGTTTCGGATATTGACGGTAAAAATGTTAGGCAAGTTACAGATTTGCCGGGCGCAAATTGGGCACCATTCTTCCACCCGGATGGGAAGAAAATACTCTTCTGTTCCAATCATCATTCCTTGGATGAAGGTGGAAGGTTGTTCGACATATTTATGATAAACATCGACGGAACAGGTTTGGAACAAATTACTCACAGTGGAACCTTTGACGCCTTCCCAATGTTTTCCTACGACGGTAAAAAATTAGCATTCTGTTCAAACAGAAATGCCGAACGTAAGCCCACGCACGACACAAATGTTTTTGTTGCCGATTGGGTTGAAAATCCAACTAATGTAGATAAGGAATTTAAATCGGTCAAATGACAGAAAAGGAATTCGAATTATACTGGATAGAAAAAATTAAGGGGGAAAGAAAAAACTTTCCCTCTGATTTTATTAATTCATCCGATTGTGAAATTTTTGATAATGGCGGAAACGTTTTAACAATCGGGGGAGAATTTTTCGGGAATTACGAGATTGTCGATGTGCATGGGAAAGTTGTTGCACAAGCATCAGATTATAACGAGGCTAAATATTATATTTACTCTTCTTTGACAAAGCCAGATACAATCCCCATCCCGCGGAATAATGACGCTATAAAAGCAGCGGTTAAAGAATATGAAAAATATTTGGATGAATTAATCCATCTTATGAAAAAGGATTTTGAGAAAAACTTTCCAGAATCAAAAGGATTCATGAAAGCATCGAATTATATCTTCAACAGTTTAAAGTTACATAGATATTGAGTTTATTGGGCGAAAACATAGCAACCTACTTGATTGAAAACTTTGATGAAAATTTTCTTAAAGATTACGAAAATTATATTCAAAGCGAACCTCATTACTATATCCGGTCCAGATTGACAGGTGATAATAAGAAATTGATTGAAGGTCTTTCGGTTTATGGTATTGAATTGGAACCGGTTGAAAATATTCCTCAAGCATACCTAATAAAAAAGGGCATTGAGAATATCGGTAAGACTTTCGAATTTATGATTGGTCAATATTATATCCAAAGTCTTTCCTCAATGATTCCGCCATTGGTACTTCAACCCACGGGGGATGATGTTGTGCTCGACCTTTGCGCAGCTCCGGGCAGCAAAACTACTGAAATGTCCGAAATGATGAATAATTCGGGCACTCTGTATGCGAATGAAATTAGCGTTCCCAGGCTCAGAAGTTTGGTTCATAATTTGGACAAAGTTAATGCGGTTAATACAGGAGTACTCAATGCAAAGGGTGAATTGCTGAGCAAGGTATATGATCATTACTTCGATAAAATTTTGGTTGACGCTCCCTGCAGTGCAACGGGCATTATTCAAAAGAAAGAAGAAGTTACAAATTGGTGGTCGAGCAATCAAATGGAAAAAATTGCAAATCTTCAATTGAGATTATTGATTGCCGCTATCAAAATGTTAAAGGTCGGTGGGGAAATTGTATATTCAACGTGTTCCTTGACTTTGGAGGAAAATGAATTAGTGCTCGACAGAGTGTTAAAAAAATATCCTGTTGAATTAGTGGAAATCGAACTGCCTGTAAAATCGGAAAGAGCAAAAACTTCTTACAGAGGAGAACCGTTAAATCCTGAAATTGAAAAAGCACACAGAATAATTCCTTGGCAAATAAATTCCGAGGGATTTTTTGTGGCCAAGCTGAAAAAAATAGAAGAAACCGAATCGAAGAATAAAGAATTACCCATGAAGAAGAGGAGTAACTTTGCTTTTGCCAGAAAGAAGGAAGTTGCTCCCTACTTAAAGCATATAGAGGAATGGTTCGGAATTGAAGAGGGGATTTTGGATCATTACAAATTTATTTTGAGGGGAAAAGACCTCTTCTATACCAACGCCGATTGGTATGCCGAATCTCTTGTGCCATTTAACAGAATCGGTACTAAATTCGGGAATATTGACAGCAGAGGATATGCTCATTTGCATACTCAAAGCGCTCAAAATTTAAGCGATTATATCACTAAAAATATAATTGAACTTGATGAGCCTGAACTATTGAAAATATATTTTGAAGGTGGAACCATCAAATCGATTAAGGGAGAAAGAGGACAAAAAATTGTGAAGTATAAGGGATATACTCTTGGTACTGCTATTTCAACACAAGACGGCTTAAAAAGCCAATTCCCAAGGTCTCACCGGACCGGGGCTCTTATCGTTCCTGGTTTACACTGATTTTTTGAATGATTGTTATTATTGTAATAAATTTAGCTTTTAATTTTCAACAAACTAGCGGATAGTATGAATATATTAGTTACCGGAGGTGCCGGATATATCGGCTCTCACTTTGTGAAATTGCTTATTGATGAAGGGCATAATGTAACTGTGCTGGATAATTTATCCCGCGGTCATAAAGAGGCTATAGACCCCCAAGCAAATTTTGAAAATGTTGACATTCTTGATTACTACAATTTATTGACAACACTAAGAAAATATGAATTTGATGCGGTAGTTCACTTTGCAGCGTTTGCCTATGTTGGGGAATCTGTAGAAAATCCTTCACTCTACTACACAAACAATGTTGTAGGCAGCTTGAATTTAATAAAAGCAGTCAATGAATGTGAGATTAAAAATTTTGTCTTTTCCTCTACTTGTTCCGTCTATGGCGAAGATGTGGAAATCCCAATTTCGGAAAAACAGAGAGTTAATCCAATCAATCCTTATGCACAAACAAAGCTGGTTATTGAGAAAATTTTGGCGGATTTCGAAACTGCTTACGGATTGAACTACGCTGCGTTGAGATATTTCAATGCTGCCGGCGCTCATCCTTCGGGAGAATTGGGAGAAAGCCACGATCCGGAACCCCATTTGATTCCTCTTATTTTGCAGACAGCTTTAGGTAAAAGGGAAAAGATATATATATTCGGCGATGATTATCCCACACCGGACGGTACGTGTATCCGGGATTATATTCATATTGTGGATTTGGCTGATGCACATTTGAGAGCAGTCAATTATCTGATGGAAAATAAAAAATCGATTACGGTAAATCTTGGAACGGGTAGCGGTAACTCAGTGAAAGAAGTAATTGATACTGCAAGGGAAATTACCAAAGCCGAAATCCCAGCGGAAATAACCAAACGGAGACCCGGTGATCCTCCCGCTCTTGTTGCGGATAATTCCTATGCTAAGGAATTACTCGGTTGGCAGCCTAAACATGATCTTAAATCAATTATTAAAACAGCCTGGAATTGGCATTTAAACCCAAAGTATTAATATGAATGTAGAAAAAACAAATATAGACGGTCTTTTAATTATTGAACCAAAAGTTTTTCCCGATCAGCGAGGATTGTTTTACGAATCCTACCAAAAAAAGAGATACGCAGAATCGGGATTGAATGTTGAGTTTGTACAGGATAATATTTCGCATTCCGTAAAGGGCACTGTTCGCGGGTTGCATTATCAGATTGGTGAATTTGCCCAAGGGAAGCTTTGCGAAGTTATTTACGGAAGTGTGTTGGATATTGCTGTTGATATCAGATTCGGTTCACCGACTTTCGGGCAATATCATGCAGTTGAATTATCCGGTGAAAATCATTTGCAATTCTATATTCCCCCCGGATTTGCACACGGCTTTGCAGTGCTAAGTGAGAAAGCAATTTTTCATTATAAATGTACAAACTTTTACAACAAAGAAAGCGAAAGGGGAATAATTTATAACGATCCCGATTTGAATATCGATTGGAAGGTTGAAAATCCCGTTGTATCGGAAAAAGATTTAACTAATCCTTTCTTTAAGGATATTCAGAAAGATTTTGTTTATTAAAATAATGGAGAGAAAATGAAACTATCGGTTATTGGAACAGGTTACGTTGGATTGGTATCCGGTACTTGTTTTGCTGAGATGGGTAACCACGTTATATGCGTGGATAACGATCCGAAGAAGCTTGAAAAACTAAATAATAAGCAAGTTACAATATATGAACCGGGTTTGGAATTATTGTTTAACAGAAATATTGAACAAAAGAGATTGACATTTACGGACGATCTTGAATATGCTTTGTTGAATAGTGAAATTATCTTTTTATGTTTACCCACTCCTCAAGACGAAGACGGCTCGGCAGACCTGAAACATGTTTTTGCGGTTGCGGAAAACATAGGGGAAATATTAAAGAAAAACGGTGATAATGAATTTAAGATTATCGTAAATAAAAGTACTGTCCCGGTTGGAACTTCAGAGAAGGTTACGGAAATTCTGAAGAAACATGATATCAAAAATTTTGAAGTAGTATCCAATCCCGAATTCTTGAGGGAAGGCTTTGCTGTTGACGACTTTATGAAACCCGACAGAATTGTTATCGGTGCACGTTCATCAGAAGCCATGAGTAAAATGAAAAAACTCTACGAACCCTTTGTGCGTCAAGGAAATCCTATTTTGGAAATGGATCCGCCCAGTGCCGAAGTTACTAAATATGCTGCAAACTCATATTTGGCGATGAGAATCACATTTATGAATGAACTCGCCAATTTCTGCGAAAAAGCAGGAGCGAATGTAGATTTAGTGCGAAAAGGAATGGGAACCGATTCCAGAATAGGAAAAAGATTTTTATTCCCGGGAATTGGTTACGGCGGGTCATGCTTTCCTAAAGACGTAAAAGCATTAGTTAAAACTTCATCCGAATTTAATTCAACAATTTCATTACTCGAACTTGTGGATAAAGTAAACGACAAGCAGAAGCATGTAATGGTGGAAAAAGTAAAAGCCGTCTTCGGCGAAGATTTATCCGGTAAAAACTTTGCCGTTTGGGGATTGGCATTCAAACCAAATACAGATGATATGAGAGAAGCTCCATCTGTTGTAATAATTAATGATTTGCTTGAGTTGGGAGCAAAAGTGGAAGCCTACGACCCCGAAGCAATGGAAAATGCCAAATTCTATTTGGACGATAAGATTACTTACGCCGGGAATATGTATGATTGTTTAAATGATAAAGATGCTCTTTTGATTTTTACCGAATGGAATGAATTCCGCAACCCCGATTTCAGTATCATATCGGCAAAATTAAATAATAAAATAATTTTTGACGGAAGAAATATTTTTTCTCCTGATCAGATGAAAGACATTGGATTTGTTTATCATAGTATTGGTAGGCAGCCGGTAATGTAAATTTGTGGTGGAGACACATAATTATGCGTCTCCACCAATTTAATTTATTACTCTTCTTTTTTTGCTCTCAAAGAATCCCAAATCATATAAGCACATATCAATGCAAACATAATCAAACCGAGTATTTCCGCAGAATGGGATTCAAACCATTCTTTGTTAACCCAGTTAAATTCGAAGTATCTGAGGATTGCGGAAATTACTCCCATTAAAGCTCCACCGGCAATAAAACCGGAAGCTATTAATGTTCCTCTTTCTTTTCTTGCTTTGTTTAAGGCTTCGTCATTACTGCGGGTTGAAACAAACCATGCAATCAATCCACCAACCAGTATCGGTGTGTTCAACTCGAGAGGGATGTACATTCCCAATGCAAACGCCAAAGCGGGCACGTTTATCATCGTTAAAATCAAAGCCATTAACATTCCGGCAACATACATTAACCATGGCGCAGGTTGATTGGACATAAGGGGTTTTATAACAGCTGCCATTGCATTGGCTTGTGGTGCAACTAATGATCCTTCTCCAACAAAACCGTAGGTTTCGTTAAGGATTAAAATCACCCATGCAACCGTAGCTGCGGAAACTGCCGTACCAAGGAATTTCCAACCTTCCTGTTTGTAGGGAGAAGATCCCAACCAATAACCAATTTTCAAATCGGTTATGAAGGCTCCGGCTACAGACAATGCAGTACAAACCACACCGCCAATGATTAAAGCGGAAACCATTCCCGCGGGACCGGACAATCCGACCGATACTAATACTATCGATGAAAGTATCAATGTCATCAATGTCATTCCCGATACCGGGTTTGTTCCTACTATTGCTATTGCATTTGCTGCAACTGTTGTAAACAAAAATGAAATAATCATTACTATCAATAGTCCAACAACCGCATGAACAAAGTTGTTAACTACTCCCAATTGGAAGAATATAAAAACGATAATTGCAACAACCAAAATTCCGATTGCAATTATACTCATTGGGAGGTCTCTTTGAGTTCTGAGATTATTATTACCGCTTTTCTTTTCGAATATTTCTTTCACTCCAAGAGATACGGCAGATTTAATAATTCCCGATGAACGGATTATTCCAATCAAACCTGCCATTGCAATTCCGCCAATTCCAATGTGGCGAACATAATTGCTGAATATTTGCTCGGCAGTCATGTCTTTTATCAACATTGTTACGTTTGCGCCAATAGGCATGGTAATTACATCACCCAAATATGCAAAGATGGGAATTATTACAAACCATGCAACAAACGATCCTGCCGCAATTATTGCCGCATATTTCAATCCGACAATATAACCCAATCCCATTACTGCGGCGCCGACGTTTAGTTTGAAAACAAGTTTAAATTTATTGGCAATGGTTTCACCAATTTCAACTACACGGGTGGAAAATACTTCTCCCCACCATCCAAAAGTTGCAATGATAAAATCATACAAACCACCGATTAAACCGCTGGTGATCAAAACAATCGCTTGTTTTCCTCCCTTTTCTCCTGCTACCAATACCTCTGTGGTTGCAGTAGCTTCTGGAAAGGGGAATTTACCGTGCATTTCAGCAACAAAATATTTTCTGAATGGGATAAGGAATAGAATACCTAAAAATCCACCCAGCATCGAAGCCATGAATACTTGGAAAAATTCAGCTTGCAAATCGAGTATATAGAGAGCCGGAATTGTGAATATCGCACCGGCAACTACAGCACCCGAAGTTGCACCAATTGATTGAATAATAACATTTTCCCCAAGGGCAAGTTTTCTTTTGAATGCCGTTGATAATCCAACAGCGATAATTGCTATCGGGATTGCGGCTTCGAAAACCTGTCCAATTTTTAATCCCAAATATGCCGCCGCACCGGAAAACAATATTGCCATAAGCAATCCCCATGCAACCGACCAAATGTTGACCTCGGGATAAGTTTTTTCGGGCAGCATAATCGGGACATACTTTTCTCCGGGTTTCAATTCCGAATACGCATTATCCGGTAACCCGGCTCCGTTTTTTACTTCGTGTTCACTCATGCTTTACTCCCTAGAATTTAAAATAAATCGGAAATTCTACTTCTGTGTT
This sequence comes from uncultured Melioribacteraceae bacterium, assembly GCA_964621225.1. GTDB lineage: Bacteria > Bacteroidota > Ignavibacteria > Ignavibacteriales > Melioribacteraceae > CAYNUJ01. The sequence goes on from CAZULK010000023.1 coordinate 19,715, forward strand.
ATCTCCTTTCTTTAAATAGATGTAACCGAATGGTTTGCCGTCTGATGGAATGAATTCGTCCGGCTTTTCAAATTCTACATTCAAAGATTTTATTTCCGAAGGATAGAATGTAGTACTTCTTCTACCGTTATCAGTTACCTTAATCTTATGTTCCTTTTTGAATAGAGTTGTTTCTTCAACATTTATAATCATATGACTTGGTTCGTTTGCAAAGGCGGGACGCAATTCCAAACGAAGTTCCGTGCTATCTTCATTAAATTTATTGAAAACGGAAATTACTTCGCTGTCGTAACTTAAGCCTGTCTTTTCTATTGCTTTGCCATCTTTATTATAAATCTGTAATGCAAAGTCGGTTGTTTTATTGAAATCTTCTTTGCTTATTTTTACTTCGAAAGATTTTTCGGCTTCGTTTTTTCTAAGAACAAATGGGATATTGTAAACGTCCGTTCCATCCAGTTCAATCCTGTGATATTTTTTATATCCGGAAATTTCGCCATCGAGTGAATAACGCTTTTCAATATTATAGTAATTATTCACTTCGACTTTATTGTTCTCAGCGGATATAGTGTTGTTGTCAATTCTGTCTACGCCAATGAATTCAACAGACATATCGAATGTGGAAGAGTTTTTTGCTCTGTAATAACCGAGGACATCCAATTCGTAAACTCCCGGTTCAAGATTGTAATAATATCTTGATGTTTCTTCTTCTTCCTTTTCCCCGTTAAGGAAGTTTACAGACATTTGCCTTCCGTCGGGTGCATGCAGAAAATACCAAGCTTGAACGTAATTATCTTTTTCGGATGACATTTCTATTTTCATAGAGGATGCTCCAGCCGGAACATTCAAAAATATTCTTTTGTGCATGCCTTGTTCCAATTTTTCGAAATGATAATCCATTCTATATTCATTGGCACTGTTGAATTCTTGAGGAATAACAACGGTAGCCATCATCTCGAATTCAGGTATATTGGTTCCTTTTCTGTATGCAATTATTTTTCCGTTATATAATCCTGGATGATCAAGCAAGCTTTTGTCTATCTTAAAGTTTACTGTTGCTGATTGATTATTTCTTATGTAAGTTGATTTTTGAATTGGCTTCAACCACTCTGCATCACTCACTAACTTATAAATACGATAAAACTTTTTCTTTCCTATAAAATTATTTCTTTTAATGCGGAATGAAAAAGTTTCGTTGCCGGTAAGATAAGAACCGTTTCTAATATAAAGATTGGGTGCTTTCTGGTCCGGCATATTCGGTGCAAAAGAAGTGATTGAATAAGTTTCAAATTTTTCGATCTCACCGGATTTGATATATTTTTTCAATAATTCGTAAGCATTCATTACGTTGATTAATCCATGCCCCTGGTCTAAATGAGTATAACCTTCCATCGGAACGGCACTTTCCCTAACTACTTTGTATAAAAAGAGAGAGGGGATTTTTACATCCGGGAACTCGCTTTTCATAGCGCTTAACAACAGACTCATTACACCCGCACTGTATGGAGAAGCCATGGAAGTTCCCCAGAATCTATCACCCATTTGCCAATTAGGAACTGTTGAAGTTGCAGCTCCGGGCGAAACGACATCGGGTTTAGAGACTTCACCTCCGCGGGAGGAAAAATGTAAAATTATATCTCTTGTAATAGGAGAGCCATATAGGTCGTTGCCAACTTCCTGGGCCAGGACAGCGCCGCTGGAAAATACAGAAGATGAAGCTGCTGGCAATCCCGTAGTTGAAATTCCGGGTCCTTCGTTTCCGTTTGAAGTGCAGATGTAGAGATATGGATTATTCTTAACGAGATCATCGAGAAATTTTTCCATATCAGCTCTGCCTTCCAGTTCGGAGCCAATGCCGAAACTCATGTTAATTATACAAGGTTCTTTTCTTTCTTTCGAAATTTTATCGGCATAAAGATATGCTTTCTTCATGCTCTCGGTAACTGTTGCACCACCGCTAAAATTGTTGTTACCAAGTTTTAAGCTCATTACATAAGCGCCGGGAGCTACTCCATGAAATGGGTTATCCCCAATTTGATTTCCTGCTGCGATTCCGGCGCAATGCGTTCCGTGAGCCCCGTCGTCAAAATGGAGAGAGATTCTCTTTTCGTCAGGAAAAATGTTTATTCCGAACGTGAAGTTTGTTAATCCGCTTTCATTCGGAATAAAAAACTTATCGTAATTTACCTTGTAATCTCTCAACGGTTTTTCGTCGGATAAATCTCCATCAGCATCAGTATCGAAATATGCAACCCAGAATTTTTCACCGTCTTTTTCCGTTAAAAAGGTAACAACCGTGAATACATCGTCTTTGGTCCCGTTTCCATTCACGTCGACAGTACCCGCACTGGAATTCAACCAAAGCTGTTCCGATATTTGTCCTATAAAATAATTGTCATCCACTGATTTCATGGATAATGAATTTGCTCCAAAGACTTTCATCTTTTCATCGTCACTGATGAAAAAATATTTTCCGTCTTCATCGTCAATATCTGCTTCTTGAAGCAAAATATCTCCTTCACCGGTAAAATCTTGCACATCAATTACTTTTGTTTCTCCGGTGGTGGTTTTAAGCAGCCCCTCAATTCCTCCGTCAACACCTGTGTCCAGAACCATTATGATTGTTCCTCTTCCGTCATATTCGGGATATTTTTGTAAGAATTCCTGCACCCCGGTGTTTTTTAAGGAAATGAATGTTTGTGTAAGCTCTTGAGCATTTACGCTCAGTGTGAAAAATAATCCTAAAATAAAAATAAAATATTTCTTCATATTTCTTCCCTATTAAATGAATTAATGCTAAAAATTTTGCATACCCGTATTTATTTCGATCGAAATATTTACCATTTATTTTCCAGATAAATTAATCTCAAGTAAATAAACCAAATAACTAAAAATGAACACTAATCATTTTAGTTTATTTTAGAAATTCGTCTATCTTTTCAACGGGTCTGGCTAGTATTGCTTTATCTCCTTTTTCTATGATCGGACGTTCAATTAAGTCCGGATTATCTACTAAAAAGGAGAGTATCTCATCTTGAGTGTAGTTCTTGTTTTTAAAATCCAATTCTTTATATTCTTTGGCTCTTTTTCGCAATATATCTGCGGGTTTTAACCCTGCTTTTTTAAGTAAACCTTTCAATTTGTTCTTTGTGAATGGGGTTTCATAATATTTAACTACATCAAAATCGATTCCCATTTCTTCTAATTTTTTGAGCGCCTTTTTACTTGTGGTGCAAGTTGGTTTATGATAAATGGTTACTTTAGACATTTAACCTCCTTCTTATCTGAACAATAATGATATTCCTAATAAAAATAGAATTATCAGTATTACAAAATTATAAACTCCGGTATTAATACGCTTGAATATGTAATTGCCGGATACAATCCCGAGTAGTACAAATGGAATTGTTTTTACGAATGTAATATAAGTATCGATTGTTGCAACGCCACTTATTAGGTGGGAGAGAACAATAAGTGTTGAAGTGAAGATAAAATATCCGGTAATGGAAGCCTTTAATTCTTCTTTATTCATCCCTTGTAGATAGAAATAAATAATGATCGGAGGACCGTTTGTATTGAAAGCTCCGCCCAATAATCCGCTAACTAAACCGAATAAATATCCCCAATTTACGTTTAAGTTTATTTGCTTGATAATCTTAAAATAATTAAGTGCTACAAAGCCAACAATGAAAACTCCCAAGATATGCTCTACCAAGACCGGATCGGCACTTGCAAGGAAATAAGCCCCAATGGGAATTCCCACAACGGCTCCGGCTATTAGTCTTTTTAACGTGAAAATTTTAATATGCTGTCTTAAAGATATTATCAAATATATATTTACCATGTAACCGCAAAGTGCAGCAAGAGGTATTGCTTCTTTAATGTTTATGAATATTGAAAGCAAAGGTAGGGCAACCAATTGAAAGCCGAATCCCGATAAACCCTGTACAAAGGATGCGAGAAACAGAATGAGGATCAGAATAATGAATATATTTTCCATATGTAAAAATATGGAATTAAATATTAATAATTAAGGGCTGAGAACAGCCCTTAATCAACTTTAGAAAGTAAAAGTTATTCCAAATTTAAATGTTTCGAAGGTAAGTGGCGCTTCCGTATTAAACGGCCAATTCATATTTTCTCTTTTCAGAGTATAAAATGCGTAGGAGAGACCGTTTTTCAAAAGCACATTTACAATGGGGCCTGATGCAGATGAATGGTCCATTATTGCATCTATAAATGTATCCAATCCCTTTTGAGCGGCTTGTTCAATAATAAAACTTCCCAGATGTTTCCAAATTAAGTACCGTGGAAAAATAACGTCTAGTTTGTAACCAGCATTTAAAGAAATAAATCCATCCCCGAATCCCAGATTTATACCTCCTTCGTTAATGGTTCCGAATCTGAACTCTTCATTGAATCTCACCAAAGCATTTTGGGGAACGGGTGCGAATGTTCTTATATCGGGTGCGGTAACTTTCAATCTCGACCAAGCAATTCCGCCTGCGTGATAAGGATGAACGGAAAAATATTCGGTTTTGTAACCGTATCCGTCCCTCTTTGCAAAACCGAATTGCCACAGCTCGGGTTTTAAAATTCCACCACTCTTCTTAAATGCTAATTCTTTCGAAAAGTTGGAAATGAAAAAATAATTGTCGTTAAATTCATCCACATATCCGTCGCTCAAAATATCAAAGGAAGAATATCCAAGTTTTAATTCCATATTGCCCAGTGAATTGAAAATGTCATCACTTATATATTTGTGCAAAGCTTTTCCATTTCCAAAGTTCAACTCAATAAATGGATTTGCGTCCGACGACCAAACATCAACGTCCAACTCCAAATCTTCATCCCATGAATCATCTTCCCACCAGTCGTCCTCTTCGGTTTGTGCAAATGATGTTCCGGTAAATAAAACAATTAGAATCATCAATAAATATTTTTTCATACCTCACTCCAAAAATAATAGACACTAGATTAGACGATATTGTTTGCGGAAATGTTACAAAAAAACCGGCTTAAAAGCCGGCTTAAATTAAATTTCAATTCCTTTTCGTTCTTTCATTATCTGAGTAATGTGTCTCATCAGAGCATCGTTGGGAATCGGTTTTGTAAGGAACATATCCACTCCGGCTTTTTTTGCATTTTCTTTATCTCTCTGAAATGCGTGAGCGGAAAGTCCAACAACCAAAACATCGTTGTATTTTTCGTCAGCTCTTATTTCCCGTGTAAGCTGTAAACCGTCTTTTTTCCCTTTCAAGGAAATATCCATTAAAATTATATCGAATTTATCTTTTGCCAGTTGCTCGTAAAAGGAGAATTCATCGTCGGCAACATAGGTTTTAAATTTTCTTTTCATGAAAAAATTTAGGAAAGTTTGGTTTTCCTGATCATCTTCAACAATCAACATTACGGGCTTTTTAGTATCTTCCATATCTATACTTTAATTATTTTTACAATTTACGAAAAATAACAATTTACTTAGGAAATGTAAAATGCGGAGATTAATTAAATATTCCAAATCCATGGCAATTATTCTGCTTATATTCACTTTAGCTTATTGCACTTGCAAAACATGCCAGCAAAAGGACGAGTTCATTATTTCTGTTCCCGATTCAATCTTTGTTAAAGGGGATCAGTTTATTTCTTCAAAAGTTGGAGATGAGTTCTTTAAAAATAATTTCTTCCGGGATTTCGTTTTCAGCAAAAAAATCGGTTCAGAGTATTATTTAAGATACAATTACCGCAGTCTCGATTACGATTTCGTCGACGAACCGGTTTATTTTTGGACTGATTCATTGGGTAATGTTATTCCGAACAAGGAAATCGTAGGAATCCCGAATTGTCTTTATTCGCCCGAATTGTGTGAATATGCAATTGATAGGGAAGATGCCATCCACATTGCAAAAGATGAAGGCCTTGCCAAAGGAGTGAGGGAATGGGATGTGAGTTTCAGGTGGAATGCCGAGCTTAAATCATATATTTGGCATATTCTTTCCACTACTTGGGAAATTGGCAGTGGTGATAACTATAAGGCTAAGGGTGAGGAAATTATGATTGATCCGGTAAGCGGAAGTGTTCTTAAAAAAAGAGAATGGCAGATTAGATGAGATTATCGGGCATAATCAATTTATTAAATCTCAGAAATCGATTTACCTTGAATTAATTGAATAATTTAGGCTATTTTGTACTTTAAAATTTTAACATAAAGGAATAAAAGATGATTATAGTGCAAGACGTAGATTTAACTCCAAATCCACAAGCGTTAAAATTCATATTAAACGAAAAGTTGTTGAACTACGAAACCCGTAGTTTTTCAAATAGAACTGAAGCGGAAAACGATCCGTTGGCAAAAGCAATTTTCGACATTAAAGGAGTAGTTTCCGTTTTTTATATGGATAGATTCATTACAATAGAAAAAGAACCTTCTGTTTCATGGGGCGAAATTCAGCGCCCATTTGTTGAGCTAATGAAAAATTTTGATCTGTCTCAAATTCCGGAAGAGAAAAAAATAGAAGTATCTCCGGAAGAAGAGAGTGAACTGCTCCGGAAAATTAATGAAATTTTGGATACTCGTGTTCGCCCTGCTTTGGCCGGAGATGGTGGTGGGCTTGAGGTTTTGGGATTAGAAGGTAAAACTCTCAAAATACGGTATCAAGGTGCGTGCGGTAGTTGTCCCACGTCTATTAAAGGAACTTTAGTGGCTATTGAGAGTTTGCTCAAACGGGAGTTGGATCCAAATTTACAAGTTGTACCCGCATAAAGAAAAACCCCATCGTCGATGGGGTTTTTTTATGTCCTGTTTTCAATTACTATTTTGAAATATTGTATTCATCCGCCTTTTGGGCGAGTATTTCGGCAAGTTCTTCTTCGAAGAAAAATTCATCCTCGAATGCAGGTTCCAATTCATCCAGCCAAGTAGCTTCTGTATCATATTTTGCAAAGAAAGGTCTCTTCAACCATTCCGGATTTCTGGCTTGGATAAAATTGAGAACGAATACCTTTTCGCCGTTGATTTCGGATATCCCTTCAATATTGACCTTTCCGGGTGTGGAAGACATTGAAGGTCCCCTTACCGTTCTGGCTAAACCGGATACATTTGAATAGGCATCTCTGAAAATTTCCACAGCTTCGGCAAGTGGAACGGCAAAATAATGATGAGCGCCCGTGTCTCTTTCCACAAACATATAGTAGGGGATAAGTCCCAAGTTGACTTGTTCTTGCCACATCCTTTGCCATACATCGGCGCTGTCATTGATATTCCTAATCAATGGGGATTGAGTCCTAATCTCAACTCCAGCATTTTTCAGTCTTTCAATTGCTTTTCGAACAGCAGGAGTGGAAAGTTCAACCCAATGATTGAAATGTGCCATAAAGGCTAAATGCTTTCCTGATTTTACCACTTTTTCGAACAATCTTAATATTGCATCGGAATCTTTATCGGTCAAGAATCTGTATGGCCAATAAGAAAGGGATTTACTTCCGATTCTAATATTTTTAATGTGATCGAATTCAGTGGAAAGGAGCGGTTCAATATAAGCTTCGAGATGTTTCGAAGTCATAATCATCGGATCCCCGCCGGTGATTAGTACATCGGTCAATTCTTTATGCTCTGCTATGTAATCCAAGTACCTTTTTGCTTCATCAGTGGCAAATTTTAGGTCGGTCATTCCGGTAAATTGTGCCCATCTGAAGCAGAATGTGCAATATGCATGACATGTTTGGCCATTGGAGGGGAATATTAAGGCCGTTTCATTATATTTATGTTGAACGCCCTGAACTCTTTCGTCATCCAAAACCGGAACATTGGCAATTAATTGCCCGGCCGGATGCGGATTCAATTTGAACCGGATTCGATTGACCACAGCTTTAATTTCCTCTTTATCCGCATCGGAAGAGATTAAATCCGCCAAATCGTTGTATTCTTCTATTTCCAGCATTTCCGGAGAAGGAAAAGTAAGTCTGAAAATAGGATCATCCGGAACATTATTCCAGTTGATTAACTCATCGATCACATAACTATTAGTCCGGAACGGAAAAACATGTGCCGCTACATATATTCCAAATCTTTCTTCGGGTGATAGAATCTTTAACTGGGGAATGTCCATAAGATTCCGCAGCCCGAAAAATTTGAGTTTTCCTTCGTTGCTCATGGTTCACCCCATGTTTTGATTTATAAAATTATTGACTCGAGCCCGGCTTTTTTACCGGGCCAAAACTGCTTGATGGTTGGTGTTAAATAAAAAATACTAAAAAGATAGGTTTAAATCAAATGGATTAATGAAAGCGGATCCATTCAATCTATTTTATTTCAGTTACTTTGTTTACGTCTTCTAATTTGACAAAGCTTTCTTGAAATTTGTATGAACCGTTCTCGGTTTTAACTGTCTTTACCACCTTAACGTTAACAAAAGCAGTCTTTCCTTTGCCTTTGGTCTTATCAGCGAATGTCTGTTTCTTAGCCATTTCATCTCCGTTTATTTTTAAGCCTCGAAATTTAAGTAAAAAAAATCATTTTTTAAAGAAAATCGATTTCATTACTCTAGTCATGTAATAACTCGATAAAAAAATCGGTAAAAAAGAGGAGATTGGCCACAAAATGATAAGAAATTGATTATATGTAGATTTCTAAGTTTAAAAG
>CAZULK010000024.1:0-27715 GCA_964621225.1 uncultured Melioribacteraceae bacterium
CGGAAGCAGGAGCACTTGAAACGATACTACTCCAGTTTACACCGCCGTCAATGCTGTATTCCAATTTTACTTCGCTGAATGTAGAGGATCCTTTCCAAGTAATATTTACATTTTCCCCTTCCAGGTATTGCTCTCCACCTTTAGGAGAGGTCAAAACCAAAGTATTGATTGTAAAGACATTACTACTCGAATCTTTAATTGATGAATTTGAAGCATCTTCAATTTTAATTAATGCTTCATTAGTCGAAATTGTATCCGGGATATTCCAACTGTATGTACCTCCGGATGCTGTTTGGTTTGATTTAATACTCAACCAACTGGTTCCATTATTCGTAGACAAGTAAATGTTAATTCCGGAAACAGCCCCGGAATTCCATGTAATTGATTGAGTTGACCCTGCAAGCCAATTTTCGCTTCCGTCAGGTGAAGTTAAATCCAATTCTTTAATTTTGAAATTAGCCGAAACATCCCTGATATTCGTCGAATTGACCGAAGTAGCTCTTATGCTGGCAGAAGAGGATGAAATTCCTGTAGGGATTGTCCAATCATAAAATCCTGTGGTAGCATCAACACCGGAAGCAATTGCAGACCATGAACTACCATCGAGCGAATATTCCAAATCCAAATTACCGGTATTCGATGCAGTCCATTTAATTTTTTGAGTCGTTCCGGTTTGCCATTCTTCACTTCCCGAAGGTATGCTTATAGCCAATTTCCCTATCGTGAATATATTACTACTTTGGTCTCTTACAGTGGAATTAGCAACATCCACAATTCTGATAATAGCCTGCGAAGATGTTAATGAGTCAGGTATGTTCCATGTATATGTTCCGGTCGAAGCGTTCTGATTTTCAACAATTGCTTTGAACGTTGAGCCATTGTCCAAGGAATAATAAATACTTACTTGGCTTACTTGACCCGCTGTCCAAGTAATATTTGTGGATGTTCCGCTCAAGAAATATTCTCCGCCAACCGGTGCAGTAAGGTCTAATTGTTTGATTGTAAAATTAGTACTCTGGTCTGAAATTGAATTATCGGAAACTGCGGATATTTTAACCAATGCCAAATTGGACGAAATTCCTGAAGGGATAGTCCAACTATAAGTACCGTTGGATGCTGTAACCGAAGAGGAAATCACACTCCAGTTCGAGCCGTTGTCAACCGAATACTCAAGTTTGACATTATCAATTCCGGAACTTGTCCATGTAATGTTATTGGTTGTATTAGATTGCCAAACCTCTCCCCCAGTCGGAGAAGTTAATGCCAAAGAACCGATCGAGAAAATGGCATCACTCGAATCTCTAATTGCAGAATTGGACGCATCCGTTACTCTAACCAGCGCTTGCTGTGTAGTCAAATTAGAAGGGATACTCCAATTATAAGAGCCGGTGGAAGCATTAACAGAAGTGATAATTGTATTCCAATTCGAACCATTATCGGAAGAATAATAAATATTTATACTGCTAACCTGTCCGGCATTCCAAGTAATCGCATGTGTGGAACCTGCTTGATAAAGTTCTCCTCCGTTTGGTGAAGTAACAGTTAATAGTTTAATCTTGAAAACATTGCTAATTGCAGAAATCGAATTATCTTCAACGGCAGTAATTCTTATTTTTGCCTGCGAAGAAGAAATGTTCGAAGGTAATGTCCACGAGTAACTTCCGGTAGAACCTGGAGTTGATGCAATTATTTCACTCCAATTGCTTCCGTTATTTGTAGAGTATTCGAGTTTTACATTTTGAACGCCACTTTGTGTCCATGTTATGTTATGCGTTGAACCCGCTTGCCACTCATCACCTGTGGTAGGTGCTGTAAGCGCTAACGATCCGATTGTAAATACTGCACTACTCGAATCCCTCACCGAATTATTTCCGGAATCAATGATTCTGACCAATGCAGTCGAAGAAGAAACATCCGAAGGAACGCTCCAAGTATAAGTACCTAACGAGGCATTTATTCCCGTTGCGATACTGTTCCAAACGGAACCATTATTCAATGAATAGTATATGTCAATTGAACCAACTTGACCTGAATTCCAAGTTATAGCATAGTTACTTCCGGCTTGAGCAATTTCCCCGCCATCTGGCTTTGTTAAATCCAATTGTTTAATTGTAAAGAGATCACTTTCGGCACTGAGTGATGAAGTTCCGGTTGATGAAATTCTGATTTTTGCTTGATTGGTAGAAACACCGGTTGGAATTGTCCAATCATATTGTTGTAAGGAAGCAGCCACAGAAGCTACTACTTCATTCCAACTACCGCCGTTGTCGGTAGAATAGTCAATTTTCACATTGGTTATATCACTGTACGACCATTTAATAGTGAATGTCTTACCCGATTGCCATTCGTTACCGGAAACAGGAGCCGTTACAGATAATGTACCGATTGAAAATACAGAAGAACTAACATCCGCAATGGAAGAGTTCGAGGCATCTTCAATTTTTACTAAAGCAGTAGAGGAAGAAACATTTGACGGTACAGTCCAACTGTAACTTCCGCTAGCAGCAGAATTACCGGCTACGATGGAATTCCAATTACTTCCATTATCCGTTGAGTAGTATAAATTAACACTTGTTACTTGATCAGAATTCCAAGTGATATTATGGGTGGATCCGGCTTGCCATACTTCCCCGCCAACCGGTGAAGTCAAATCTAATTTTTTGATGGTAAATAATCCGGCCGTATCAACAATACTTGCGTCAGCAGTTGATGATATTCGAATAACTCCTTGATTCGTTGCTGCAGTTGATGGTACTGTCCAAGTATAAGAACCTAAAGAAGCAGCGACCGATGATGTAATTGTACTCCAGGTAGTTTGATTATCAGTTGAATATTCTAACTTAACATTGGTTAAATTAGTTGATGTCCATGTAATATTGAAGTCACTTCCGGTTTGCAATTCCGAAGCAGATGTTGGAGAAGTTAAAAGTATCTCGCTTGTAGTAAACACGGCATCACTCACATCTGAAATAAATGTTTTAGCCGAATTTTCAATTTTAACCAGCATCGTAGAGGAAGCAACACCGGTAGGTAATGTCCAGTTGTAAGAACCGTTTGATGCTGTCAAATTTGAAGCAATTGAATTCCAATTACTGCCATTATCGGAGCTGTAATACAAATTAACATTAGAAATCAGACTGCTGGCATTCCAGGATATTGTTTGAGTTGAGCCGGTTTGCCAATTTTCACCTCCATTAGGAGATACAATATCCAAATAGACAATTGTAAAAACATCAGAAACATCCGATATAGCCAAACTGGATTGAGCATCACTTGCTCGCACCTGCACTTGGTTTGAAGAAACATTCGCCGGAATTGTCCAAGCATAAGAACCATCGGATGCAGTAACCGAAGTTGAAATTACATTCCAGCTCGATCCCAAATCGGTTGAATAATCCAATCTGACCAAATCTACACTTGAACTTGCATTCCAAGTTATATTATAAGTACCGTTTGAACGCCATAAGCTGTCTGTTGCCGGAGACGTTACCGTTACGTTTCCAATAGTAAATGTTGCATCACTGGAATCGAGTATACTGGTGTTGTTTGCATCCTTTATTCTTATTTTTGCCACTTTACTGGAAAGTGATGAGGGAACACTCCAATTATATAGTCCGCTGGCTGCAGGATAATTATTAGTTATTGTATTCCATGATCCACCGTTATTGGTAGAATATTCAATAGTCAACGAATTAATAACTGATGAAGACCATTGTATTTTTTCCGTCGTTCCAGCTTGGAAATATTCTCCTCCGTTAGGCGATGTTAATTGAAGCGAGTTGATCGTAAATACAGCCGACTGGTCCGTAATTTCGCTGCCGGTTATTCCGTGATCGATTTTAACTTTTGCAGTGGAAGAAGAAATATTCCCCGGGATAGTCCAAAAATATGATTGCGAAGATGCAGGAACGGATGTTGCAATTGATGACCAATTACTTCCGTTATCGGTAGAGTAAGAGAGATTAACTGTATTTAATCCATCTGTTGCAGTCCAAGTAATTTCGTTTGTTGTTCCGGCTTTCCAATTATCGGTTCCTACAGGTTTTGTTACCGTTATTGATCCTACGGTAAATGTTGATGCACTTTGATCAGTGATATTAGTTCTTGCTTCATCAGTAATTCTTATTAAATAATCTGCAGATGCAGAATTAGGAACAGTCCAAGAATAACTCAAATCGTTTGCATCAACATTGTTTATTATAACATTCCAACTTGTTCCATTATCACTGGAGTACTCTAGTTGTACAGTACTTACACCACCGTGAGTCCATGTTATGTTTTTGGTTGAACCGATAGCCCAGCCTTCGCCTCCGTCAGGTGAAGTAAGGGATAATGAAATCAAACTAAAATTCTGATCGGATTGATCCGAAATTGAGCTCACATTTGAATCTGTAATTCTGATCAATCCGGTAGAAGTTGCCGTCGATGGCAATGTCCATTGATAGTTCCCCAGTGTAGCGTCAACACCTGTTGCAACAGTCGACCAAGTTGTTCCGTTATCGGAAGAATAATCAATATCTATTGTCGGCACATTTGATGCAGTCCAAGTGATTGCATAGGAATCTCCAACTTGTAACGCTTCGTTTCCGTTGGGTGCAGTCACAGCTAAATCTGCAATGGTGAAAACATTATCACTTACATCATTTACCGTTGCATCGCTTGCATCTTTTACCCGTACCAACATCTGGGATGAAAGAGTATTCGGGATTGTCCAATCATAAGTTTCCAAAGATGCTGTAATATTATTTGCTATCGCTGTCCACGAAGTACCGTTATCCGTTGAATATTCGATATTGACTTGAAGAACTGAAGAAATATTTTGCCAAGTTATGGCATGTGTGGAACCAACTTGCCATCTTTCTCCCCCGTTAGGAGAAGTAAGAGCCATACTCCCAATTGAAAAGGTTGCATCACTTTGGTCTGTAACACTCGTATTATTGTTATCTGTAATTCTTACCAGTGCTTGACTCGTAATTGCATTTGGAATTGTCCATTGGTAACTTTGATCGGAAGCAGTAACGCTGGATGAAATTGTATTCCACGATGATCCGTTATTTGTAGTGTATTCCAAAGTCACGGAATTAACGGAACTATGAGCTTGCCATCTAATTGATTGTTGAGTGTTTACACTAAAACTTTCTCCTCCGTTTGGAGATTTTAGATAGAGCGTGCTGATTGTGAATGTCGTATCACTATTATCCGATATGTTACTTGCAGCATTATCCGGATCAGAAATTCTGACTATTACATCCTTCGAAGGTGCATTAGGTACTGTCCAAGAATATTTTTGGGGAGCTGCCGGTGTGGAAGCGATAATTGTTTGCCAAACCAATCCGTTATTCGTAGAGTACTCCAATTTAACATTGGTCACGGAATTTGAATTCCAAGTAATATCAACTGTTGAATCGACTACAAAGAATTCATTACCGTTGGGTGATGTTAATTTTAATAGCTCAATCGTGAAGTTGGCATCACTTTCGTCTTTAATATTACTATTTGATGCATCCGTTACTCTTAATAATGCTTGCGATGAGGGCGTGTTCCCAATAGTCCATGAATATGTTTGTGTTGCATCGTAACCGGAACTTAAATTTATCCAGTTCGAGCCATTATCGGTGGATAAATCGATATTCACAGATGTAATATTTGAAGATGCACTCCAACTAACTGTTTGTGTTGTGCCGGTTTGGAAATTTTCGCCTCCGTTCGGTGATGTTACGACTAAACTCGCAATTTTAAATACAGCATCTGAAACGTCATAAAAACTTGTATTATCAACAGAACTTATACGAATAAGTCCTTCCGATGTGGTTGAAGTAGGCACAGTCCAACTATACGAACCCAATGCAGCTGAAACAGAACCGGCAACAGTCGACCAACTCGTACCATTATCAGCACTGAATTCTATTTTTACATTGTTGATAGATGAACTATTCCAAGTTATAGTTTGTGATGACCCCGGAGCATATCCTTCCCCACCGTTTGGTGAGGTAACTTGTAATCTTGCGATAGTAAAATCGGCTGAAGAAGTATCATCAATGGTGGATCCAAAAGTATCAGAAATCCGGATCCTTCCGTTCGAAGTTGTTACATCGGGAATATTCCATGTATAACTTCCAAGAGTTGCATCGACAGCATTAGCAATATTTATAAACGATGTACCGCCATTGGTGGAATATTGCAATCTTACATAACTAACGCTCGAAGTTGCTGTCCAAGTTATGTTATGAGTACCACCGGCTAATAATGTTTCTCCGCCATTCGGTGAAGAAAGAGCAACATTTCCTATTCTAAAATATTGACTGTTTATCGAGTATATGTTAGTATCATCTTCGTTAACTATGCGAATTCGCATAGTAGAAGAACTCAAACCTGCCGGTATTGCCCAAGAATATGTTGCATCTGTTGCTGCAACACCCGTAGCTATATTGTTCCAAGTTGTTCCGTTATCCGTGGAATATTGAATGGTTATATTATTTATGCTCGTACTTGCTGTCCAAGTAATATTATGTGTTGATCCCGACTTCCATGCCTCTCCACCGGTAGGTGAAGTTAATTTAAGTCCTGATATTGTGAATGAATTACTTTCGTCGAGAATGCTCGTTCCGGTATTAGCATCCCTAACCCTTACTTTAACACTGTTCCCCGAAAGCGAAGCAGGAATGGACCAACTATAGCTCCCTGTTGAGGCCGAAGTGGCCGGTGTGATTGTATTCCAAGTAGTACCATCGGTAGTATATTCAATAGCTACAACCGCAACTCCACTCGATGTCCAAGTTATATTATGAATTGTACTGGCCTGCCAATTTTCTCCGCCTGCGGGCGAAGTAAGAGTTATCTTACCAATAGAAAAGTCCGCATCCGAAATATCAAATTTATTCGGATCAGTTAAGCTGCTAATTTTAATTCTACCGAATATAGTTCCCACATCAGGAACGGTGATAGTTGAGGAACCGTCGGTGCCCGGCACTGAAGCTACCAGAACATTCGAGAAAGAAACACCACTGTCGGTCGAGAGTTCTATCTTTACATTATCAGTTATGTTTGACGTCCAAGTAATTGTTTGTGAACTTCCAATAGTCCACCCTTCTCCACCATTGGGTGAATCAACTCTTAAACTGGAAATGGTGAATTTATTATCCGCTACATCGTCTACGTTTGAATAAGACGCATCACTCAATCGAACATAAACTTCATTACTGGGTGTATAAGGTACTGTCCAAGCATATGTACCTCCTGCAGCATCGTAAGCATTTTCTATTGTATTCCAGGTTAAACCATTATCACTCGAATATTCAATTTTAACATTGGTTACGTTTGTACTATTCCAGGTAATTGCATGAGTCTCCCCGCTAAACCAATCTTCTCCTCCATTGGGAGATGTAAGTGTCAGTGAAGCGATGGAGAATGTATCACTATAAGCAACATTAACGCTGTTATTCAAATCGGTTAATCGAATTTGCACTGTAGATGAAGGTGCATCGGGGACATTCCATGTAAACGGGCTGGCAGTTGCCGCTTCGGAAGCGCTGATGTTATTCCATATAATTCCCCCGTCCGTAGTATATTCAATTTTTATAGTGTTTATATCGCTGCTGGCCGTCCATGATATAGAATAGTTATCAAACACTTGTAATTTGTTTGCGGCTGTTGGGGAATTAACGTCCAATTGAGAAATTGTGAAATTTGCAACTGATTGGTCAATTATTGTACCATTGGTTACATCATATACTCTTATTCTTGCTTCGGTTGTAGGATTATATAAGTTTGAAGATAAAGTCCAATCATACTGTCCAACACTTGCAGGTGTGGAAGCAATTATATTTGTCCAATTTGTTCCGGCATTGGTAGAGAGATCTATTCTAACGAACTGTACTTCTGTACTCGACCACCTTATAGTATGAGTCGATCCCAATTTCCATGTTTCTCCACCATTGGGAGACAACAAAGTAATGGTTTTAGCTTGCGGTAGATCTTCTCCGCTCTTTGACGTATTATTTTGCGCCGCAATAATGGAGGCAAAAATCAATAGAAACGATATGATATTTTTCATTTTCCACATACCGGAAAAGCACTCCTCAAACTTTTAATAATTAATTTTTATTATTGGAGAAAATACTATATAATTATTTACTTTATAGAATGGCAGATCGGAACTGATTATACCAAGATTTGTGAAGAATTTAAAATCCAACCCGATAACATTACTCAATAAGAAATGTGCCTTGAACCCAATATAGGCATTACTTTTTACTACATTATAATTTAATTGTAACGAAAGATCATGAGACAATAATCCTGCATATTCACTCATCCCTGCTTCCAACGAAATCATATGTTCAAAACTTCCCACACCTGAGCTGCCTATTTCCTGCAAATTACTCAGTTTCGGATCGAGCAAGTAGTGGTAAACATCATATGTGCTTAAGCCTAGCCCGGCGTAGAACCAGCCTATATTCATTATCTTAAACAAATCTTTATATTTCCCAACCAACGAAAAATAATTGCGGTTGGAATAAAATTGGGATTTATAATCGAGTCCGAAATTATTGGTATTATATGTGGTTATCGAGAACATCCCGGTGAAACTTAATTCAAGTTTTTCGAGATCTTCGGATATCAAACGCAATGGATTTCCATAGAGCTTGAAATAAATATTGCTTCCCGAGTGATACAGTCTAGGTCCAAAATCATCTTTGTTAAATTCAAATCTTGGCTGACGGACCGGAATGCCATAACCCAACTCAAACGAATAAGTAACGTATGGTTCGTTATTCTTTAAGTAATCTATATAAGTCACTTTCACACCCGGGAATATATCAGGATAATACCAGCCGGGAAATCCTATATAATCATTCCCCCATCTGGAAATGAATGAAACCAAGTACTTATTTTTTTGACTAGTGGTAGTATTCCAAAATAAAACTTCCGGTTCTTGAAGTTGCATGTAAATATCAAAATTATATGCCTGCTTGGCGGCATATGGAACTTTCGTCAAATCTGTGTATGCATAGAACTGTTGTTTTAAATCATCGTATATTTTCTCACCAACAATATCTTTTATGAAAATATAATCATCAATCGGATCAAAGAAGTAGTCTCTTTTAATGATTTTTTCTGCCCGGTTAGAATCCAAGGCGCCAATTTTGGCTTCGCTGAAAAATCTCAGTTCGTCAATTTCGTCGTCGTAATATCTCTTTTTTAACTCGATGAACACGTCACCGTTGTACACATCCTGGGTTTTTTCCAAAATGAGTTCTCTTGTCGGCTTCTTCCCATTAACAGTCAAACCATTATTTACAATGAATCTGTTATAAATTTCGCGAACGTAAACCGGATCTGTTACATACCACTTGTTTTTCAAATCATCAAATGCGGTAGTATTATATTCAAGATTACGATAAATTTTGAGTAATCTATCAAGCTTTACAGAATCTTGCTGATCCTGAGCAAAGATAGATGTGGTAGAAAATAGTATGATCGTTAATAATAGTTTTTTCATAGTTATACCAATTGATTAAAACCCGAAACGGTATATGATTCCAATCATTGTACTTTTTTGGTTTTCCCATTCATGAGTTTTTCTGAATAAAGGTGAAGCAATATACGACGCATAGAATCTGAAAGCATGAGCAGGTGCCAATTTCAGCAACTGAAGCCAAAAATCAAATTTTAAAACGCTATCGAATAATCTTATATTTGCTGCGAATAGTTCATTCCCTTTAGGAACAAAATTCATATAAAGTTTAATATATGGTTGAAAACGGTTGAATACCAAACTGGTGTGCGTACCTTTATAATACACGGCTTTGGAAACATCATATCGTCCCAGGCCGACATCTATTCTCATTCTTAAGTTTCTCTCTTGATTTGTGTTCCAATAAAACGACATTGCCGCAAACCATTGTGTGAAAGAGAAGTAAGCATACGAACTGTCAGCTTTTCCGAATGTGAAATATGGATTATTATAATCTTCCGTCCCGGAGGCAAAGTAAAAATTCAAAAATGGCAAACCGAATATTCTGGTTGTGGATAATTTAATTTCTACTCCGCCGCCAACATTCAATCTGGGTTTATCCGAAAACATGAAAGGCAAGTATGGCACCAGACCTCCGGTGTTCAAACGGAATCTTCCCATCATGGTTGCATCCATGATAAAATCTTTTTGAATATTCTTCTGTTTACCGGAAAGGAATATTAAAGAGCGGATACCCATGCTCATGGTCATCGGTTGCCAGGGTAAAACATTTAACAATTCATTTGTTGTATTTAACTCGGCACTAATAGTGTTATTATCCCATTCCATATATTCTTTATGAAAGAAAGTCCATCTGCCAAAATCAGCACTTATCTTCATCGGTTGGGATTTACCACCGGCAGCTTTGGAACCGGGTCTTACAAAACCCCTTCTCCCGCCAACAGTAGTTTTCTGGGGTTTAGGCGGAAACATATGGGGAGAATTAGTTAATTGAAAATTAAGATAATCTAAATTGTCGGGAGCGGAAAGTCCCCTGCTTTTTTTAACATCCGTATCAACCTTTATTTTCAATAAACTTTCGGGCTCACCTAATTTAAGTAGTTCTTTTGCTTTATTTAAGAGCTTATCATAAATAGGTCTATGATTAAAGTAGAGATTTTGAATATCCTCAAAATCCAATGCAATTTCTTCGGTCGGACCGCTGGTTGTAGCGGCAAAAAACTCTTGCCCACCTCCCGCTGCAGGAGGAATGATTTTTTTAACTACTAATAATACCGGTTCGTCAAAATCTATGTTTTCCGGAAGAATTATAAAATTATAAGTTACTCCGTCGATGTAATCAAAATCATACGTTTCACCATTAGCTAAAGGGATTCCCCGAAAATCTTTTAATTCATTGGGTTTTAACGGACTATAACTAACAGACTGTAAATTTAAATAAGTATTATCCTCTTTAATCTTTCTAGAGATTTTTTGAACATACCTATCAACAGTTTGAGCAGTCGCAACTGAGAAACATCCCAGTAACGTAAAAAGTAGTAACTTTTTTATCATACACAGCTTTAGTTATTAATAATTGATTTTTATTATTGGAGAAAAGACCATATATGTATCAGTTCTCCAAGGAATTTTTGCCTTGTCGAATCCCAATGCTTGATAATATCTCAAATCCAAGCCAAAATTATCGCTGAGCATAAAACTAGCTTTAACACCGCCCAAAGCATATCCTTGTAAACTATATCCGAAATTGAAATCAACATCATATTGAATTAATCCGCCAAATTTTTCTATTCCCACACCTCCGGTTACATAGTGAACAAACTTGTTAAGAAAATCTTTGTTTGGCTCAAGATCAGTTATGTCTTTAATTGTCGGATCAACTCTTAATTTCCATATATCATGTGCTGAAATTCCCAAGGATGCTTTGAACTGTCCTAAATTGAAAATTTTAAAGATTTTTCTTTTTCTTACTTTAATTGATAAATAATCTTTGAATGCTATAAAATCCAACTGTCTTGTAATTCCGATATCTTTATAAGTATAATCGAATACATTATACCCAAGTTCCAGATCCATATAAAAATTTTCAAACTTTGGAAAAAGTGTTTCAAAAGGCTGGCCGGATAAACCTATATAAATATCCTGACCGGCTTTCATTAAATTTGCTGTTTTAGGAAGAGCCGACACATACATATTATTGGAAGGTAATCCGATTCCCACCGAAACTTGGTATGAATAATCCCCAGGTTCGCTAGAAATTACATCGAAATATGTCAATCTGGCTCCGGCTGTATATGTTCGCAAAAATTGTCCCGGCATAAAAATGTCATCATTTCCCCATTTACCAAAGAAAGAAAGCAAGTATTTATTCCTTTCATGGGAGGTTGTTGACCAAAACATCAATTCGGGTTCAATTAAATCCAGATAAATTTTAAAATAATATCCTGCTCTTACATCAAAAATTTCTTTGGTTACTCCACTGAAAAAATAACTTCTTTCTTGGAGTTTTTTATAAAGCCTATCGCCAATAATCGATCTTAAATAGAATCCGTCATCTACCGAATCGACCAATAGTTCCGGTGTTTGTTTGTAAATTTCGGAATAAGGTACAAAAGCAAAATATTCTATTTCATTATCATAATATCTTTTACGTAGAAAGATTAATGTGTTTCCACTCTGAATTTCTAATGATTTTTGTCTGATCTCATTATGATTCAACACTTTACCTTTCTGTCGCAAAGCATTATGAACAACAAATCTATTGAATACTTCCCTTATCAAAAGTGGATCCGAGATTATCCATTTATTCTTTAAGTCGTCGAATGCAATCGTGTTATATTCGAGGTTAGTATATAAATTAATCAAATTACTTAACTCGACGTCTTTAGCTTCATCATTCTGGGCATAGATGTTTGAAATAAAAATAAATCCCAGTATGAATAAATAAAAAGTTATTTTTCTATTCATGCTATACTCCCAACCTATACCTAATATTCAAAAGAACGCCGTTTTCATTTTCCCAAGGTCTGATTTTTCTACCTACCGGAGGGGCAATATACATTACCTCGGCTCTAACTGAATGCCTTTCGGCAATCTCTACAATTCTGAACCATCCAGAAATTTTAGGTCTGGAATCGTATGTACGGATACCAACGCCGAAAAGAGGTTTTCCTCTTGCGGCAAAATTAAAATACAATCCTACAATCGGAGAGAATTTTTCTTGTAACAATTCTTGATTAGTAGGAACTCCGGCGGCGTTATAATTTTGTTGCCATACATCATGAAAACCTAACCCCAAATCCATTCTGAATCTACTGGTTCTTTTATCACTTGTATTCCAGTAAAACGACATTGTGTAGGCGAATTGACTAAAGGTGAAATAAGCCTTTTGCAAACCGTTCACATCAAGAATAGAATAGGGATTTTCGAAATTCCTGGAACCTACATTCAAATAAAGATTCATAAATGGAAGAGAGAATGGGCGTGTAGCCCTAATATCTACTAAAAATGATGTTACTGTGTTTAATCTGGGAGGATCAGACATGAACAAGGGCATTTGAGATAAAATTTCATTTGTACGAGCTTTAATTTTAACTCCTATTCTTGAGTCAATATATAAAGCCTTGTTCATACCCTTCTCACCTTCGAGTTCGAGTAAAATTCTTGCAACTCCGGCAAAATTCATCCCTTCGTAGGGAAGAATATTGAGCAACTTATCTTCTGTTGTAAATTCTATACTGGCTCCACCGCCAAAATTGAAATCCATCCAGGGCGAATATGAAAAGGTAACAGATGAAAAGGATGCATCCACTCTAAACGGATAATTAGCTCCTCCTCCCCTGGCAAACGTTGCAGTTTTTTTCTTTGGATAAGGATACCAATGATTATAATTTGCTCTTGCAAAGTCCAAATAATCCAAATTATCGCGTGAAGATACACCAAGAACTGTTTTTACATTTTTATCCGGATTTATCCCCAACATACTTTGAATGCTTTCTTCTCCAGCATCCCCAATGTAGGAATGAAGGAAATTGTAAACAGCGGCATATTTTTGAGGATAATTTTTTTGGAGATAATAGAAATCCGAATATAAATATTCTATGGATGTATCCACTTGTGCTTGAGCCCCACCGGCAAAGAATTCCGCTTGCTGTGAAACATCTCTCTTAATTTTTTGTAAATAGACAACAATCATCGAATCGATGCCTATTCCCTCCTTCAAAAATACCAATCTGTAATCTACACCATCCGAAAAATCCATTTGAAATGCTTTCTTATCATCCGGTTTCGGCAACCAATGCAGCAAAGTATCTTTCACTTCAATGGGCGTAAAACCGATGTAATACAGATTCAGGTATTTTTTATCTTTGCTTAATTTTAAATCAATTTTATTAAGAATCTCCTCTATACTTTGAGCATGGAGATTTGAAAATAATAAAATTGAAATAAAAAATAATAGAATTCTTTTCATAAACTAACTCTTTAATTACTTGATTAAAGTTGCAATATAATCCCTTGAAATTCTTTCATTAAACTGCGTCACGAATTCAACGTGAAGCTTAACTCCGTCCAACTGTCCACATTCCTCTATTAAATTAAGAGCTTCTTGATCGTAATCAAGGAATACATTGACGAATACACCTGATGGTACTGCACCCTTGTTAACTATTAATCCTTCCGGTTCGGAACGGACTTGGAGACTTCTGATTTTAGGAGCAACAAAAACAAAATTTCCTTCGGAAGTTGAATTGCCGTAGGTGTAAAGTAATTTTTTAGCACTTTCATTATAAACTGAAATAACAAGAGGTACTTGTGATTTACTTTCTGTAGAACCTAACAGCCAATCATGAAATTCTGTAAATTTAGGTTGCTGTAAATCAACAACCCACTCACTCAACTTGGGTTCAGTATCTCCGTTGCTTTTATAGTAAAACTGTTTACCGTCGTAAAAACCTTTAATAGTTAATTTCTTACCAACGTTTCCCAAATCCTTAAAAACGGTATCCAGTTCAACTATTGCTCCCCGGCCTTGCTGAAGAATTTTCTCGGATGGGTCAACTATCTGATAGGAATATTTATTCGGATCTTCAAATTCGATTGTTGCAAAACTGAAAGTTTCTTTTTCAGTATAATAATATGGTTGCCCGTCCCTCAAACTAATTTCACTAGCCATCGTCGGATAAGCAACATTAACTTGATATTTTGCGGGGATCGTAATAGAACGGCGATTTTCATCTTTAATTCTAATTTTTGCTTCCAAGAAATAAGTCCCCGGTTTTTCAATCATATCATTGAATGAAAACTGTACCGTTGCCCCACGTCCTCCGGCAACTTCTTTCTTAAATTCTTTTTGGGAAGGCGATTGCCAAATATGTTCCGAAGCTCTGATGACATTTCCATTTTCATCCAAAATATTTGCGGATACATTGAAATCCAATATGTTGGAGAAAACGATATTTCTATCACTCGGAATTTTGAATTTTTGAAGAGTAACTACATTAATAGTATCGGCAACTTTACCTTGACCAAAATTCAATCCGAATGCTATTAATAACAGCATCCAAATAGAGAACCGTCGCATACGACCCCCAAAATTAATTAGAAAAATATAACTTATATATTATAACGAGAATTTAACTTCTTTCTTCTTCAATCCACCAATTCGTTTAGCATTAACAGTAAATTCTACTGGTTCGCTTTCCTGGTGAAGGTTCGCCTCGCCAATTTCATGCTTTAATTCCTCCAATAATTTCTCGGGAAGATAATCCGGCAAAACCCTTTCGACAACACATCGAACAGAAAAAACGAATTTACCGGCATTCTTGAATTTAGCTACAAAAACGGCATTACCGTTTTCGGCTTCAATCATAAAATCTTCCGTCTGATTTTCGGTGGAAATTCCTCCTTCCGGCCAACCGCGGGGCGCTTTCGACCCTTCGGCCATATCGATAAAATATTTTACATTTTTCTTTTCCTGCTCCGAATTTAAACCTATTGGAGTAAAAACAACTCTCTTCGGTTCTTTCGAAGCCAGATTGTAATCGGACATTTTATCGGGCACAGATAAAATTATTGGAGTTTTATACATTTCGGCAAGGGTAGAAATCATCTTGTCCCTTATTTGATGCTCAACTTCTTGTAATTCATCTCGTTCCGTGATTACAATGAGCAGTTCGGTAATCAGAACAATGTACAGAACGAAATAGACCATGTTCTTTTTCACGGTAGTATCACCTCATATTTGTTAGTTATTAGAAAGAGCTTCTCTCATTTTTTTGAGAGCTTCGATATTACTTTCCTGAATCCGGTTCACTTTTTGAGTGATCTGTTCGAACTCATCGAGGAATGATCTTACCATTACTTTCTCTTCGTTGGAAAGCTCTTTTATTTTTTCGATCTCGGCTTTGAAGTCTGGTAATGCAACCTTAGCTGCCGGCTCAGCTTCGCCGTGACCACCACCGTGATGAGCATCTTCCGGTGTGAAGAAGGTTACTACTGCTAGTATTAAAAGAAGGAAAAATTCCAAGAACAATGATAGCACAACTACTGTAGGGGAAATTTTCGTCCCTGCTTCGTTCAACATAAATTGTGGGAAAATTCCTAATTGGCCAACCAATTCTCCTAATCCACGCATACCAACGATGATGATAAGAATCGCTGCGCCAACATAAACTAATCCCATCACATTGTTAGAATACTGAGGGATGAATTTGTAGACCATGTAACGACCAAAAGCGGTCTTCGGTTCGTTGAATTTTTTTTCAGCCACGGTGTGTGTCTCCTATTTTGTGAAATGGTTATTTGAAGTTAAAAAAACATTTTCTAAAAGTAAAGTGGATATTTTAAATTTTACAATACCGCAACAAACATAAAAACTAATTTTGTTTTTACATGTGATTTAAATTACAAAACTAAAAATTTAAATCATTCATCGAACCATTTGAAAAATTCTTCCAACGCTTTTTTCCTTTCGGGTTCTACAAAATAAAAATTTATTCCTCTGGGAGTTATCTCCCAAAACTCTTCCACTGTAGTAGTGTAAATAAATTCGTATATTTTGTGAATCCTATCCAATGGTTCTACTTTCATGTCTTCGTATATTAAGCGTGCAAGCTCTTTATCCCCTTGCAACAAATAAAATCCCGCCAATTTAACCTGTGCAATCCTTACCCCTATTAAAGACATTTCCCTCTGCCTCAAATTATCTGCATCAGATTCTTCCAGCGGTTGATCTAAATTTAAGAATATATATAATAATTCCCTAATATTGGAAACATTTTTTTTGTATGCAAGTTCATTCAGCACACAAAGATCATGCGCAGCTGTTTCAAGAATGAATAACACTCCTTGCTTTTGTGCTTCTAGTGCGTAATATTTAAAGTAGAAAGCTACCTGCTCAACTTTGAGAGGATCAGCATCCAATAAGTGTTCTGCTATTACCCTGTAATGTTCAAGTGTATTAAATGCAGACCTAGGATCGTGATCGTTAATTGCAAACCGGAGATAAGAATTGAAATAGCGGAATGTACAATCGAGTGCCCCATTATCCCTATGCTCAATAGCTGCTTGACCAATTAATCCCGAATTCAATAAAACACCAGCCGCAACATCTCTCAAAGATTTACGGGAATTATTAAATATCAAATCGTACGCTCTAAAGACTTTTCTTTCTACGAAAGTTTTTGTTTCCTCTACCCTGTTTAATACAAATTGTGAATAACCAGAAAAGTCGGGATCCAAGTATTCTCTACCAGATCGCTTGAACCAAGCTTCAGGCAAATCCTTCTTAACTTTCATGTGTTGAATCAATATTTCTTTCAGCGCGGTAACACACAGCAATGCAACTGCACCGTCACCTTGACTTACAGAATTAGTCCCGATGTCTCGAATGAATTCAATCTTTTCATAAAACTCTTCCCTCTTCTGATCGGTATTGCCATTCCCATGTTCAACTAATTCTTTTAAAATTAGGCTCGCCTCTTTTTTAACTTGATCAATAAAATTGTGCGGCTGCAAAAAGTTGAAAACATAATAGAGATGAGGCATAATAATGATGAGACTGATCAATATAAGAATTAAATTGAAAAGAATACTATAGTAGGTGACGAAATTTTCAGTAATAGTATTTGTAACTAAAATTGTATTGATAGCCGTTAGCAGAAACAAACTGAAAACAAAAACATTAACTTTATTTCGGATGAAGATTATCATCACATCGGAGGAATATTTGTTTGCTGCTAATTGTGCAATAATTGCAACTGCTGTAAACTCAACTCCCAATACTGCAGTAACAACTTCACCTAAACCACCAAGAGTATTTGTGAAATTACCAACGTCCGAGGCAAAGATATGTCTGAAGAAAGGAATGTGATGAGATATTATAAGATAATCAATAATCCGATTGACGATAAATATAAAAAGGCTGATAAATACAAAACTTAAAAATATTCTAATATAAACTATAAAGTTTGTTTCAGATCTGTTCAACACTACTCCGAATTATTTCCGGCTCTCAATTTATAAAAAAGTAACATTTCTAACAATCAATTATCGCAATTAAACTTATTTAATTTAGTTTGTTTGGCAGAATATTATTATGTTTCAAATATTATTCTAAATATTTATCTTTTGACTTTGGAGTATTATTTTTTATAACTAATTTGATGTGCTATGTTTCAGTCGGTTACAACAGAATTTCTGAGTAAATATTCGGAATTATTAAAAGGAGCGGCCGAAGGAAAAGATACTTTCGGTAATGAATTATCTGAATCGATGATAAAAGAATTCGATTTACAGGCAGTGGTAATATTTAAAGTCATCGACGGAGATTCCCTCTTAGTCATTGGCAGATCCGATTCGGCTAATGCTTCATTTTTGATGAACTCTAAATTCAGGTGTGGTGTTTGTGAAAATCTCAAAAAGAGCACATCATTTTCCATTAACAGCGATTCGAATTGTGAATTGGCAATTTCGGAATATTTGATTTACGAAAGCTGTGTTCTACTGATTACTCCGAACGGCGAAAGACTGCTAATGAAAGTGGCTAAAAAATCTGCTTTCAACCAAAGTGATTCTGACGCACTGAAGAAAATCTCCCCTTTCTATTCTTATTTGCTCCATATCTGGTTGCAGAGTAGAAACGGTTTAACTCCGCTCACCGACCTCTCATTCAGCAAATTGGTTGATCATTCAACTATATCATTGAGGAATTCAGCAAATTCTATTCTTGGAATAACCAGTATTCTTGGCGAAGAAAACCTTACAGCTTCCCAATTGGAATATGTAAATAATATCAAAAGAAATTCGCAAGCCATGCTGGTATCGATTAACGATTTGAAAGCCTTATCGTTGATTGAAAGCGGTGAAACGAAAGTAAAATTAGAAAATATTGATTTAAAGAAATTATTATCCGAAACCATTAACATATTCAAAACCCGTAGAGGCAATTTACCGACGAGTATTAATTTAATTTATGATGATAAATTACCTCAGCAATTAAAACTTGACCAGTTAAAATTAAAATATATAGTTAGTAGTTTATTAAGGATATCAACGCACTTAACAGGTGGCAGAAACGTAGAGCTAAAAGCCGAAGTTGGCTCCCCCGGATTTTTGGAATTGTTATTTGAACTTCCCAACAAGAGTTTGGCGCAAGATACAATCTCCCATTTTTTCAATCCATTTAAGGTAAGTGCTAATCCGGAAATGAAGGGATGCCTTATCAGCGGATTGGAAACGAATCTACTTAAAAAATATTCTCAATTGCTCGGTGGTGATTTGAACATCGATAGCAAAGCTTCCGCCGGGACCATATTCAAATTAAGAATTCCTATTGAGGAAGGTGCGGCAAAATTGAGTCAATCTTTTGCTTCAATTCCGAAACCTACGGAAGGACATAATAATGTTCTGGTAATCGAAGATGACTATGCAACTTCAAAATTGATGAGTAATTATCTGAAAAAATGGGGATATGAACCGACAGTAGTTAACACAGAAGATCAGGTTCTTAATCTAATTGACAGAGTAAATTACCTTGCGGTAATTCTTGATATCGAGATTCCGAATGTCAACGGATTGGAATTGCTGAGGAAAATCAACACTCATCCCAAAACAAAGAACACTCCCGTTATTGTTTGCTCCGTGGAACCTGAACAACAGAAAGCTTACATGATGGGTGCGGTTGAATATTTTGTTAAGCCTATCAATTATAATTACCTGGTGGAAGTCCTAACCAGCTATAAATTAAGAAAAGACTCAAACGTACTTTGTGTTGATGATGACGTACCAACATTAAATTTGGTTAAACAGGCAATCGAAACTGCAGGCTTTAATGCAATTGCGGAACACATTTCCGCCAACGTTATGGATT
The DNA here is from genome assembly GCA_964621225.1 of uncultured Melioribacteraceae bacterium. GTDB lineage: Bacteria > Bacteroidota > Ignavibacteria > Ignavibacteriales > Melioribacteraceae > CAYNUJ01. Next base: position 19,848 of record CAZULK010000024.1, read on the forward strand.
TGATAAAAGACAAAGAAATTGACCTTGCCATCATCGACTTGGATATGCCTCATCCTAACGGATTTGAGTTGATAAAACAAATCAAATCCGATGATAAGTTTAAGAACCTGCCCATAATAATTTATACGGGTAAAGAAAACTTCCAGGAAGACCTTAAGCAAATTGACGGATTGTTCGACGACCTGTTAAGCAAAAAGAGCACTAACATCGAAGAGTTGGCCGATACAATCAACTCGATGATAAAAAGATACGAAGAAGCACCTCCGGTTGAGGAAGTGGTTCAGCAAAAAGACGAAGCAAAAATATTATTGGCAGAAGATTATAAACATTCCCAAATAATTGTAACGCGTCTTCTCAAGAAGAATAACTTTAAGAATATCATTATTGTCGAGAACGGACAAGAAGCTTTGAACATGGCTCAGAAGGAACAGTTCGACCTTATTTTAATGGACATGCAAATGCCTGTGATGAACGGTTTTGAAGCAACCAAACGTATAAGGGAATTACCAAATTATTCAAACATACCGATTATCGCACTTACTGCGTTTGCTATGCGCGGGGACAGAGAAAAGTGTTTGGCTGCCGGAGCAACCGATTACATCCCCAAACCGATCGACAGTAAAGAGTTCATAGAAAAAATTAAATATTATTTGAATGCAGGCCAATAAGCCTGCATTCTGCTCACCTTTATCTCTACTAATTATTATATTTGAGGTTTCGATTTCATAATTTATGCGAGGAAAAATGTCAGATTCCGTAAGAGTTAGATTTGCGCCCTCCCCTACTGGATATTTACATGTGGGAGGATTGAGAACCGCGCTTTATAATTATTTATTTGCAAAGAAGAATAACGGTAAATTCATTCTTAGAATTGAAGATACCGATAGAAACAGATACGTTGAAGGCGCAGTAGAAAATTTAATCGATTCATTAAAATGGGCAGGATTGGATTACGACGAAGGTCCCGGGAAAGACGGCGGGGTCGGCCCTTATTTCCAATCGGAGAGGCTTGAATTATATCATAAATATGCAAAGCAATTAATTGAACAAGGTAATGCATATTATGCATTCGATACACCGGAAAGGCTTGCAGAGTTAAGAGAGGAACAGCAAAAAAAAGGTTTGCAGCCGAAATACGACAAGAGAGATTTATACTTAAGCAAGGAAGAAATTGAAAAGAAACTTGCCGAAGGCGCACCTTATGTCATTCGATTGAATGTACCACCAGCGGAAAGAGTTGTTTTTTCGGATAGAATAAGAGGCCGCGTGGAATTTGATACTGACACTATTGATGATCAAATATTAATTAAGAGTGACGGCTTCCCTACCTACCACATGGCAAATGTGGTCGATGATCACTTAATGGGAATTACCCACGTTATCAGAGGGGAAGAATGGCTCCCAAGCACACCAAAACACGTGTTGTTATATAAATATTTGGGATGGGAGTTACCCGAATTTGCTCACTTGCCGCTTCTACTTAATCCCGATAGAAGTAAACTTAGCAAAAGACAAGGTGACGTTGCCGTGGAAGATTACAGAGATAAGGGATATTTGAAAGAAGCACTGATTAACTTTGTTGCTTTGCTGGGTTGGAATGCGGGCGACGATAAAGAATTCTATACAATGGATGAGTTAATTAATAGTTTTTCCCTTGAAGGAGTTAATAAGGCCGGCGCTGTGTTCAACATTGAAAAATTGAATTGGCTGAACGGTGAACATATTCGTTTTAAAACTCCGGAAGAACTCCTCCCCCTTTATAAAAAAGAATTGGCAGCTTCGGAATTTAAAGATCTGGATTTATCAGAAGATTATATGCTTTCCATTATTAAAGCGATGCATGAAAGGGTCAATTTTGTAAGGGAATTCATAGATAATTGTAGATACTTTTATACCGATCCCGAAGATTACGATGAAAAGGTAATTAAAAAAAGATGGAAAGCCGATTCCGCAGAACTTCTTTCCAAATTGAAGGATGAATTTTCAGCTCTCGAAAATCCGGGGAAAGAAGAATTTGAAAATTGCTTAAGAGCCACTGCGGAAAAATTGGAAGTTGGTACCGGGAAATTAATCCATCCGGTAAGACTTGCTGTATCGGGAGTTGGGCATGGTCCCGGAGTGTTTGATTTACTTGCAATTATTGGAAAAGAAAAAGTTATTAAAAGAATAGAAAAAGCATTGGAAGTAATTCCACAAAAATTAGAGGATTAAAATTGGAAGAGAATAACAGAACTAATTTCATTACAGAGATTATCGATAATGATTTAAAGGAAGGTAAATACGAAAGTGTTTATACAAGATTTCCACCGGAACCGAACGGATATCTTCACATTGGACACGCAAAATCTATTTGCTTGAATTTCGGATTAGCCAAACAATACAACGGCAAATGCAACCTTCGATTCGACGATACAAATCCTACCAAAGAGGAAGAAGAATATGTCAGTTCCATCAAAGAAGATGTTGAATGGCTTGGATTCAAGTGGGATAAACTTTGTTTCGCATCGGATTATTTCGATCAGTTGTATGAATATGCCGTCGAATTGATAAAGAAAGGAAAGGCTTATGTCGATTCATGCTCGGGTGATGAAATTAAAGAGATGCGCGGAACTCCAACAGAACCGGGCATCGAATCCCCGTACAGAAACCGTTCTGTAGAAGAGAATTTGGATTTATTCGAAAGAATGAAGAACGGAGAATTTAAGGACGGAGAACATGTACTTAGAGCAAAAATTGACATGAGTTCGCCGAATATGAATTTGCGCGATCCGATAATGTACAGAATCCGTCATGCGTCTCATCACAGAACCGGGGATAAATGGTGCATTTACCCAATGTACGATTGGGCTCACGGTCAGAGCGATTCAATAGAAGGAATTTCCCATTCAATTTGTACACTTGAATTTGAGAATCATCGACCTCTGTATGATTGGTTTATTGAGCAACTCGGTATTCACCACCCCAGACAAATCGAATTTGCCCGACTTAATCTCAACTTCACAGTGATGAGCAAAAGAAAATTACTTCAATTAGTAGAAGAAGGAATAGTTGACGGTTGGGATGATCCCAGAATGCCGACCATCTCCGGAATGAGAAGAAGAGGTTACACTCCGGCTGCAATAAGAAACTTTGCCGAAAGTGTTGGCGTAGCCAAAAGGGATAATATAATTGACGTTGCAAAATTGGAATACAGCGTTCGTGATGATTTGAATAAAACCGCTCAAAGAGTAATGGGCGTGCTTCGTCCGCTTAAGGTCGTTCTTACAAATTACCCCGAAGATCAGATCGAAGAATTGGATGCTGTCAACAATCCCGAAGATGAATCGATGGGTAAACGTAAAGTTCCGTTTGGAAGAGAACTTTATATCGAACAACACGATTTTATGGAAGATCCTCCGAAAAAATTCTTCCGTCTCAAACCCGGTGGTGAAGTAAGACTCCGTTATGCTTACATCATCAAATGCGAAGAAGTAATTAAAGATGAAAACGGAAATATAGTTGAACTCCGTTGTACCTACGATCCGGAGACAAAAAGCGGTATGGCAAATTCCAACAGAAAAGTTAAAGGAACCATTCACTGGGTTTCCGCTAAACATGCCATTACTGCCGAGGTAAGATTGTACGACAGATTATTCTCCGCGGAAGATCCTTCCGGAGATAAAGAGAAGGATTTCAAAGAATTCATTAATCCGAATTCCTTGGAAATTCTCACTGATTCAAAAATTGAACCTTTTGTTAAAGATGCCAAACCCGGGGACAGATTCCAGTTCGAAAGGAACGGTTATTTCTGTGTGGACACTAAATATACCACAGAAGATAAATTAGTGTTCAATAGAACTGCCACTCTGCGCGATACTTGGGCAAAGATAATGAAATCACAAGGTAAATAATTGAAGAAAATATTCGCATTAATTTTTGCTGTATGTCTGACGCAATTAAATGCACAGTCATTTGAAATCTTTAAAAATGATTTTTTGAGAGGATTAAACGACGGGAAGGAAATCATATCCTTCCCGTTTGAAAACAGCAAAGTATTCTTAGAAAACACCGGCATTGCCTTGGCTGCCACCGGAGCGGCATTCTTGCTTGATGATCAAATCAGAACATTCGCCGGCAAAAATCAGAATTCATTGAATAATAATATTTTCAAAATTGATTCCTATTACGGTAATGCTTATTCCGGATTTATTGCAGTCGGAATTTATGGTGCCGGATTTATTACGGGGAACGAAAAAATCCGTATAGCCGGCTTGAACGGTATTTCATCATTAGTGTATGCAACAATTGTAACACAAGTTCTTAAATACTCTATCGGGCGTTATCGACCGTATAATAATAAAGGGAGTTTTTCTTTCTCCCCTTTCAAATTCGACAATGATAATTTTTCCCTTCCGAGCGGACATACAACAGCGGCATTTGCCTTATCTACAGCCATTGCAGAATCCTTTGATAATGATTACATAAGCGTTTTTTCTTACGGAGTTGCAACATTAACCGCTGCGGCAAGAATTTATCACGACCAGCATTGGTTAAGTGACACCGTTTTGGGAGCTGCCATCGGTTATGGTATTGGGAAATTTATTTCAAATAATGAATCAAATGATTCGAATTTTTCTTTTATTCTTTTACCGGATAGAATTACATTCGCTCTGAATTTGGATTAACAACCAAAATCAGTTTCTTCCTCAACATGAACTTTTTTCTTAAGCAGTCCGTCGCGGGAAAATATTAATCTGTATTCAGAATCATTGTCATAAACTGTTACTTCGTATCCTTCTTTTTTACCAGATAATTGAAAAACTTGTATTACTTCCCCATCTTCGAACAGAGATTTTATTTTACGAGTGATTTTTTTACCCAGTTTATCTACCGGGATTTCTTCTTTCCGGAGTAGTATTTCCCCGACTTGTGTTATATCCAATTCTATCAACTTTCCATCATATATAGTTGATATTCGGTAACAATTTTTCTTTGCAGAATATTCTGAGTTAAGAATCTCACCATCGGGTAACACTTTATGAAAGCTTTCTGCTACATTATCCGGAATTGATAATTGATTCTGGGCAATTACACTGCTTGCAACAAAGACTAATAAAAGTAACTTTCTTATCATTTTATTTATTCAAATACTCTACAATTTTCTGATAATCATCCGGTCTGTTCATATTGAAGAAAAGCATCTCTTTATAAACCGGAGAAGTTTCGGCATCTATAATCTCTGCACCGACAATATCCAGTAAAGATAAAACCTTACATTTTCTTTTCTTTTGATCGGCATTCCTCTGTTCTTCTTGGTCTTCTTTTAATGCTTTCTCGGCTTCCGGCAATACAGACTTCGAATATCTTCCGGCTAATTGTTGCACAAATCCGTCAGCGCGGCAAACGGTAACCGGTTTATCCGTTTGATAATCAACAATGAATTTTATCATCTCACTCGTCATTAATGGTATATCACAAGAGATGATAAAATTTTGATCCGTATTTGAATGGGCTAGTCCGGAATGAATTCCGGCTAACGGGCCCTTGTATTCATAAATATCTTTGTAAAGAGGTATGTTCAAGAATTCATATTCATCGGGAGTATTAGTTATCATAATAACATTCTCAAATACTTCCTTCATTAAATCAACTACTCTTTCAATTACTGTTTTACCGTTCAAACTGAGCAACGATTTATTCTGCCCCATTCTCGTACTTTTTCCACCCGAAAGAATAATCCCGGTCACATCAGAATACATTTTACAATCTCTCCTTTCTTGGGATTTCTGACATCCTCTTCCAATTCTATCAAACAATTTGAATTACTAAAACCTACCAAATTACCGGAAGATTGGGATAGTTTGGATGTAACATAATATTTCCCTTCTTCCCTATAAATATTGGCTCTCACGAAATGTCTCTTGCCGTCCTTTTTCTTCACATCATTTGTAAGTTCAGCGTCAACCTTAACCATAGAGGGGGTACCGTAGATTTTCGAAATCATCGGACGGATATACACATCAAAATTAACCATACATGAAACCGGGTTGCCGGGCAATCCGAATATCAATTTATTTTTTACTGGCAGTTTACCAAAGAAACACGGTTTGCCGGGTTTAATATATGCCCGCCAAAAAACTTCCTCTACACCAAGTTCAGCAAAAACTTTTTTCACGAAATCGTATTTACCTACCGAAACCCCTCCGGTGGTAATAACAACATCACAATCCGATTCTATCAGTTCTTCAATTCTACTTTTAGTAGCTGAATAATCATCATTTACAAATCCGAAGTTTATAGCTTCGTGTCCCAAGGATTCAACTGCTGCACATAATGCGTAATGGTTACTGGCTCGTATTTTATCCCCTTCCGGTTTCCGGTCAATAGGAACAAGCTCATCTCCGGTAGCCAAAATTCCAAATTTCAATTTTTGAACTACCTTAACTTCTGTCTTTCCGCAAGACGCAATTGCAGCAATCATTCTCGGGGTTATGTACGATCCTCTTTTGGCAACTGTCTCTCCTTCGGCAACATCACTTGCTTTCGGACGAATATTCATTCCTTTCTTTAATTGAACACCATCATTCAGTTTTATTTTATCTCCGGAGACAGAATAATCTTCTAAAGGAATTACTGCGTCACAGCTGTCCGGGACTCTTGCACCGGTCATAATTCTTACAGCTTGATTATTTGCCGGATTAAAATCTTTATAATTTCCGGCAGATATCTCTCCGATCAAATCCCATTCTTTCGTCTCTTCGTCATGTTTAATCGCTATGCCGTCCACTGCCGAATTATTGAACGGAGGCATATTTATATCCGCTATCACATCCTCTGCAAGAGTTCTGCCAACTGTTTTCTCTAAAGCAATTACTTCTGTATCCAGAGTTAATCTATCAAATTCTAATTCAATTAATGAAACTGCTTCTTCGTAACTAATCATAATATTCAATTAATAATTTCAATTTTATCATCAACTTTTATTTCACCGCCTTTGATTACTTTGGCAAAAATTCCTTCCCGCGGCATAACACAGTCACCAACTTGAGCATAAATTGCACATTTATCGTGGCATTCTTTTCCTATTTGAGTAATTTCAAGTTCAGCGGATTCACCAATTTTAACTCTTGTGCCAATTTTCAAATTAGGAATATTTACAAACTCCGTTGTAATATTTTCGGCAAACGCACCCGGACGCAATCCGGGTAATCCTGCCTCTCTCATCTTGTCAATCGATTCCGTAGCCAAAAAACTTACTTGACGATGCCACTTGCCCGCATGAGCATCACCTTCAATTCCCCAATCCTCAATCAACTTAGCGGATTGGACTCTTTTCTTCAATGTCCCTTTCTTTTCGGAGACGTTTATAGAAAGAAGTCTTCCTTCTTTGCTGTCACTTATTTTGGTAATTTCTTCAAGTACGGTTTTTTCTTCCAATACTTTCATGATCTATCTCCTTTCGGTTTATTCTCTGATATAATCTCCACTCTTCCCACCAGTTTTGGAAAGAAGTTTTATCTCTTTAATTTCAATTGATTTATCAACTGCTTTACACATATCATAAACGGTTAAAGCCGCAATAGACGCCGCAGTGAGTGCTTCCATTTCTATTCCGGTTTTACCTTCCGTTTTCGCAAACGATTTAATTTCGACGGTTTTATTTTTTTCGTTCAAAGATAACTCAACATCCAACTTGCTGATAAAAATGTTATGACATAGCGGAATCAATTCACTTGTTTTTTTTCCACCTTGAATGCCGGCTATTTTTGCGGTAGTAAGAACATCCCCTTTTTTCAGTTCGTTATTTTTAATTTTATCGAACAACTCGTCAGACACTTTCACCTCCGCATAAGCGGTAGCAGTTCTTAAAGTAATTTCTTTCGATGAAA